>CAXTWV010000118.1:7507-13200 GCA_964248005.1 uncultured Ktedonobacteraceae bacterium
AGCTCAACACCTTAATCCCTCGCTCTCCCTCTTTTTTTTCGTGGGGAATGGGGCGTATTCTCTGTGTACAACGTGTATACATGCTATTTCACTTCTGCATAGAAATATACATATTTTTTATAGGGAGAATCTCACTAGTAAAAAAATGTACTTTCCAGCGTCTATCTTGCGAGTAGGTTTTTACCACTCCAAAAGAGGGAGGAAAACCACCTAGTACTACAGATTGTGCTAGTACGTATGTAGGAAGTTACGGTAGATATTGTGCCCCGTAGCGTTGATCAATCGCAACTAGACTCGATTATCGCCTTCAAGGAGTTTTCATGCAGAAACTGAAAACACTGCTTTGTTTCGTGGCAACTCTTGCCATGATTAGCGTTGGAGCAGTAACTTCGACAAATGCCTTTGCAAGCGCCTCATCCTCAACACCACAAGGCTTCGTTTCATTTTCGACGTTCCTTAGCAATGTGTCTACTGCTCGCTATACTGAATATATTGCTCGCCATAGCGGTACAGCAGTGCAGAGCGAACAGGCTTTTACAAAAATGCGTTCGTATATACTCGACACATATGCAGGAGTTCAGCAGGTTAGTTCATACGTCCTTGATGGTCAGTACTTTGACTGCATCACAATAGACTCGCAGCCCAGCGTTACACATCTGAAGATCAAGCACTTGGCACAACCACCAGTAGTAAGCAGCCAGACAACACATGCAGATGGCTTGAGCAGAGGCAGTGCATCTCCTTTAACACTGGGCGAGAAAGATGCCTTCGGGAATGCTATCTCGTGCAAAAATGGCACCATTCCTATGGAGCGTATCACACTTGAACGCCTGAGCAAATTCGCTACACTCAACGATTTTCTAGCGAAAGGTCCAAACGGACAAGGAAAATCGGTAGCTGCCACTCCTAATGATTATAGCGGCCCACCACACCGCTATGCGCATGCATATCAAAGTGTTAATAACTATGGAGGGAACTCGTGGTTGAACTTGTGGAATCCAAGTGGCGATTTTACCTTGTCCCAACAATGGTATGCTGGCGGCTCAGGTGCTAACTTACAAACGGTTGAAGGTGGCTGGGTTCACGATCCTAACCACTTTGGTAGTCAGTCTGTTCTGTTCATATACTTCACCCCCGATGGCTACAAAGTCGGTGGTGCGGGTTGCTACAATCTCGAATGTAAAAGTTTTGTTCAGACGAATAGCCATTGGGCACTCGGTGGGAAATGGTCTGCTTACAGTTCCTACGGCGGCACTCAGTATGGCTTCACGATGCAATGGAAGTACTATCAGGGCAACTGGTGGCTCTTCTTGCAGGGTGCTGGAAACATTGAGGCGGTTGGGTATTACCCTGGGTCCGTTTATAATGGTGGACAACTCGCAAGCAACGCCCAGTCAGTAGACTATGGTGGTGAGACGTACACGAGTGGTTTGAATTGGCCTCAAATGGGCAGTGGAAAATTCGCGAACGAAGGATGGCAGCAAGCAGCGTTCCAGAATACCATTTTCTACATCTCTAAAAACGAAAGTGGTGGTACAGGTACATGGACCACACTATCACCTGATCAGAGAACACCAGCATGCTACACAATCAATGTCACTCCATCCACGCAGGGCGGCTCTTGGGGAACCTACTTCTTCTTTGGGGGGGCTGGAGGCATGTGTTCGTGAGAGTAAATTCTCCCAAACACCGATAGTAGTTTCCTGGTTTATGCACTACCTTTCACTGAGAAGTGTGATACTATATCACACTTCTCAATTTTCCTAGTCGCTACATAGTTTTATCTCTTTGTTTCTACCTTCCGTTAAAATACACTCTTCACAAATGCTAAAATCCTGGGAACTTTTGTTTTCCGCTCAACGTCTTTTCTTCGAGGAGGTTACAAAACAGGAAGAAAGAGCGTCCTGACACAACCTCTCGTAAGAAAAACTCAACGTATTGACCGCGTGTGCAGTCAAAAACATTGTCTGAAACTGGTTGATACCACTCAGGCTTGTAAGGAGTTGACCATGATTACATCAAAATTGTCTCTCTGTATTCTCGCTACCTTCACGCTGTTTGTGATCGTTGCATGCGGCTCAGCCTCTTCGTCTACAGGAGGGGGTTCTAATCAAGGAAACACTTCCGTTCCATTTACCGTGTTCATTCAGAACGTGACGAACGCCCGTTACAGCGACTATGCTCATTTACCGACAACAAAAGTTCAGAACGAACAAGCGTTTGAGGAAATGCGTACACATATTCTCAAGTTGTATGATGGGGTGCAAGTTGACAGTACTTATGTAAGTGATGGACAATATGTTGATTGCATTCGTAGCACGACCAATGCAAGCAACCCTCCTGGCCCAACTACGATAGGCACAGCAACAAGTGGAAACACGGGAGGTGTTGGAGTTTCTACTGCATCGTCCTGTAAAGCCGGTACTGTTCCCATGCAGCGTCTCACGCTGGAAAAACTGGTAATATACCCCACACTACAGGCGTTCTTATCAAAAAGTCCCGATGGTGGCGGTTCTCTTCCCCCTACACCTATCAAGAAATGACGAGAAAGCCGTACTAGACCGTCAAAACTTAATTTTGGAATGGCAAGGGCGCCCGCAGGGGGAACCCCCAGGGGAAGTGACAAGAAAGCAGCTACGACAAAGCCGTACCGACCGTAATGAGTAACATTCATTACGGTCGGTACGGCTTTAGCCTTTATGTACTTAACGTTTGCGCAAGAATGCGGGAATGTCGATGACATCACCTGATGGCGCATTTCGTCCGCCACGTGGTACGTCGGCACCACGATCAAGGCGACGAATTGGACGTTGCTGTGTTGTCGGTGGTCGCTGAGAAGGTTGCGCCTCCGGCTCTGGTACAGGGAGCCGATCATGAGAACTCATGGCGTCTCCGGTTGGCTCCGCATCGAGCGCGGCATCATCCAGTTCAAAATCATCATCGTCGATATTCTGCAGGTCATCCGAGGCCAAGGGCATCGCATCACGCATTTGCATTTGTGGCATCACTGCCCGCTGACGACCGGTATCTCCTTGCATAAGAGGCGACGGCGGTGCAACAACACGTTGGCGTCCAGTGTCTGGTAATGATCGTACTGCCTGCTGACGACCAGTATCTGAAGGTATCTGCGCAGGTGGATACTGCGCGGATGGTATTCGTTGTGCTGGTTGCAATGGACCTGTTGGATGATTCGAGACATTGACAGGTGGTGGCGTGATCGGCATTGCCCCATAGCCCTGAGACTGTTGCGGACGCTGCGATATACTACCATTCCCATTGCTTCCATTGCCATTGTTGTTCGCAGGTGCTTGTGACGCTTGATAAATCCTGCTGCGGTCGTACTCTGGACGAGCCTGTGTGTATTGTGGTGCCACAATAGATGGGCGTGGATTGGAAGGCACGTTATCAAAGCCCGTTGCGATTACCGTGATCTTGACTTTGCCATCAAAATTTGGGTCTTGCACCGCGCCGAAGATAATGTTTGCCTCTGGATGTGCAGCGTGGTAAATCACATCAGCGGCTTCATTCACCTCGAACAATGTGAGGTCCATACCGCCAGTGATATTGAACAACACACCACGCGCTCCACTGATGTCGATATCCAATAGAGGGCTGGCGATAGCGATTTGCGCGGCATCGGATGCGCGTGTTTCGCCACTTGCCTCACCAATTGCCATCAATGCGGAGCCAGCAGCAGACATAATGGTCTTCACGTCCGCGAAGTCCAGATTAATCAGACCAGGAACCGTAATCAAGTCGCTGATCCCCTGGATACCTTGACGTAGCACATCGTCAGCCAAGCGGAACGCTTCGGACAAGGGTGTGCGCTTATCGGCGACTTGCAAGAGACGGTCATTGGGTACAGTGATCAGTGTATCGACGTGCTGTTTTAGATTGGCGATACCCTCTTCCGCTGAGAGCAGTCGTTTGCGTCCTTCAAAGGCAAAAGGCTTTGTGACGACGCCAACCGTCAGCGCACCGAGTTCACGCGCGATTTGTGCCACAATTGGACTCGCGCCCGTGCCAGTGCCACCACCCATACCAGCCGTGATAAATACCATATCAGAGCCTTTGAGAGCCTCGTAAATTTCTTCGGCATTCTCTTCAGCGGCTTTGCCACCGACGCTAGGATTGCCACCCGCTCCGAGACCACGTGTGAGCTTATCGCCGATACGAATGTGACGTGGTGCCTCGTTCAGCAGTAAGGCTTGTGAGTCGGTATTGATGGCAATGAACTCAATACCCGACATGTTGGCCTGGATCATGCGGTTCACCGCATTGCTGCCGCCGCCTCCCACGCCGATCACGCGGATTTGGGCGAAGCCTTCCATTTGATGATTTCCCATTGGTAACATATTCGTGGCCCCTTTCGGGCGCGTCTCCGCGCCTCTATGTTGAGACATGTCCTTCTTTACGGAATAAATGCTCGTAGCCAACGGCCCAGACGCGCCATGGCATCGCCTGTTGACCCTTCCTCCTCTGGCTCCTCCTCGTCAATAAAGAGTGAGGTATGGCGCATACCCCATAAGAGGAGGCCAACAGCCGTCGCATAGGCAGGTCGGCTAATTGAGTCTGCAAGCCCATGTAGCCCTAGCGGAGAGCCGATACGCGCAGGCAGATCGAGTGCTTGTCCCGCTACTTCGAGAATACCGGGGAGTTCGGCAGTACCGCCTGTAATCACCAGACCAGCAGGTAGCAAACCGTCGTAGCCGGATTTCTTGAGTTCGTCATGCACCATGTTGAAGAGTTCCTCGACGCGTGCCTGGATGATATCAGCCAGGAGTTTGCGTGGCACCAAATCATTACAATCTGGCATGAATTGCGACAGGTCGATCATGTCGTCATCGGCGATGGTCGTCGGGTCGCAATGCCCGTAGGTGATCTTCAATTCTTCCGCGACCGCAAAGGGTAGACGTAACCCGATAGCGATGTCGCTTGTAATTAAGTTGCCCCCGATAGGCAGGACAACTGTGTGCCAGATAGCCCCATCGGAGAAGACGGCGACATCGGTAGTTCCTCCACCGATATCAACAAGGGCAACGCCCAGGTCGGTTTCGCCGTCCGCCAATACAGCCTCACTAGAGGCTAATGGCTCCAATACGAGGTCCTCAATTTCAACCTGCGCCTTATGCACACACTTAATCAAGTTGTGAATAGATGACACAGACCCCGTGATAATGTGTGTCTCCACTTCCAGGCGGAAACCTGACATGCCAATGGGGTTTTTAATACCCTCTTGCCCATCCACTACATAGCCGCGTGGAATGACGTGAATCACTTCACGATTCGCGGTTAATGGAATAGCACGTGCTACTTCGATAGCACGACTGATATCATTTTGAATGATATCGCGATGGCTTGGCGAGATTGCTACGAACCCTTTACTATTCTCAGACTCGATGTGGCTCCCCGCGATCCCGACATAGGCACTAGCAATCTTTTTTCCTGATAGCCGTTCAGCACGGTCTAACGCTGCGGCGATGGAAGTGACAGTCTCTTCAATGTTCACCACCACGCCTCGGCGCAACCCTTGTGAAGGACAGGTACCAACACCAACAATGTTCAGCTTCCCGTCGCGATCCAACTCGCCAACAAGGACACAGATTTTTGTTGTTCCAACGTCGATTCCGACGATTACCCGCTCTTGCACCTTGACGCTCCTTTGGGCGGTTCAGTTGTGAGACGCACTACAA
>CAXTWV010000119.1:0-13104 GCA_964248005.1 uncultured Ktedonobacteraceae bacterium
ATTAAGCTCTATGTGACAGGAGAGGAGGTGCGTGCAGTTGTGAAGAAATCGCCACTCCATTCGACGGTCAAAGAGGGTCGGATTCCAGTGACACCAGCACTTAAAAAGTTGGCGGTACGCGTTGGTAGACTCTTTGGCTTAGATATTTTTGGGCTGGATGTCGTCGAAACGCCTAATGGTCTCGTTCTACTAGACATCAACGACTTCCCCAGTTTTGGGATGATACCCCGTGCCGTAGCAACCGTCTCAGAGTACATACTCCATGCGACAAAACGCGCTGAGATGGAGCGTAGCGCAAAGCTTGAACGCAGACAACAACGTTTAGCAGTAAAAGAGAAAACGTCATGAATATTTGCTTAATTATGGACAATCCAGAAACATCGCATCATCCTGTAATCGCAGTAGCACTACAGCAGCTCCGTACTGCCCATGCTGTACGTATGCTAGATGTACGCGCCCTCACAGGCAATGAGGCTATCATACAAGAAAGCCGACAACCTCTAGCAGACCTCTATCTGCTGAAATCGCATGCACCACAGGCACTTGATGTTGCACATTTTGTTGAACAGCAGGGAGCACTGGTACTAAATAGTTGGTCTGCATCAATGGCGTGCCAGGACCGTTTACGCATGACGGAATATATGGTTAAGGCTGATCTTCCCTGGCCTCAAACACAAAGCTTTGACACACTCGAAGAGATGGTATCCCAGCCTGAAGGACTGATACAGGTTGCTTATCCATTCATTGTCAAAAGCAGATATAGTCATCGTGGAGACTTGGTGGATAAAGTAGAAAGTAGGACGCAATTACAGGCACTTGCGGCACAATGGGCTAAAGAACCGGTCATCTTGCAAGAGTTGGTAGCCAGCGATGGTTGGGATATCAAGGTTTGGGTTATCGACGAACACATCTTTGGGGCACGTCGCCGTACACCCCTAGAAACTACTGCGTCAAAAGAGGATTTTCCTATTGCAACCGACGAGCTATCAAAGCTGTTTCTACCAAGTATTGTAGAGATTGGACGTGTTTTTAACTTGCGTCTCTACGGAGTCGATCTAATTATGACCGGGCGCGGACCCGTTGTAGTAGATATCAACGCATTTCCAGGCTTTCGAGGTGTGCCAGATGCTGAGAATGCGTTGGTAACTCTGGTAGAACGTGTGCTCAAGGAAAGAAAAACTCTTTCTACTTGATGAGCGAACGTGTATTAAGAATTTTATAAGGAGTGAATTATGTTCTTATTCACATTCCTCTATCGTAACCTAAAAGGGTTTCGTTTCCTGGTTGTCCTCGCAATTATAGTAGCCGTCGCACAAGTCAGCTCCGATATCATTGCCCTGCAACCGCTCAAATGGATTCCCAGTAAAGCCCAAAACCCTGGAAACGACCCGGCCTGTACCTTTCCTTTTCTCGGTTGGAATGACAAGCCTGGTCTACTCGACCTCTTCGACACTCCGAGACTTGATCCATCACTGAATCCACTGCCGGGAGGACACCAGATTACTCCGCCTCCAACCTCTCCCTGTCCCGCAAATCCATCCGATCCTCGGACATTTATCACTCCTGACACCACGCATCATAGTGTGATCGGGGTGATTGTCTTTTCCGTGATTGTGTTAGTGCTTTTTTCTACACTGAGTGCGCTGCTTGTCTATGCCGAACTCTATCTCGCCTCGTTTATTGCGCAAAGCTTGAGTGCGAGGTTGCGCACACACCTCTTTGAGCACCTGCAGCGTATTTCGTTAGACTGGCATGGCAAGCAAAAGAAGGGCGACCTCGTCCAGCGCATTACTGGAAACATTACCGATATTGAGAAATTCGTCACAGATGGTCTGGTTGATCTGCTAGTCGGAGTTTTGACACTAGTTGGCGTGGCCTCGATCATGCTGTTTTATAGTGTTCCTTACACCGTCCTCTCCCTGGCTGTCGCTCCTGCTCTCTTCGTGATTGTGTTGTACTATACCCGCAACATCAAAGCGGCATCCAAACGACAAGCAAAATCCGCCGGACAGGTGGCTGATGTCGCGACTGAGGATATCAATGCCCTCACAGTGATCAAGGTGTTCACCCGTGAGGAGCGCGAAGATATGCGCTTTGGCGGCAGGGTGAGTGAGAGTCGAGCGGCTGGCTTACGTGCAGGCGGTTTGCAAGCTCAATTCACGCCTCTGGTCGCCGTACTCGTCGCGCTTGGTACAGCGACAATCGTCGGCGTCGGGGGATACGTCGCGGCGGGCAATCCCTTTACTGCTGGTCCCTTCCAGTTACTCCCTGGCACAATTGATGCTGGACTCATCGTCTCATTTCTCTTCTACCTCAAATTGCTTTATCAGCCAATGCGAGACCTCTCGAAGCTGACCACTCTTGCTAATGCCGCCTCTGCTGGTGCTGAGCGCATTCAGGAGGTGCTAGAGCAAGCGCCAGAAGTGGTTGAGAGTAAGGAACCTTACCCCGGACCGACTCGATTACGTGGAGACATCGTGTTTGAGAATGTCTTTTTCGGTTACTCGCCGCAACAGCCAGTGCTGAAAGGGATATCTTTGCACATCCCGGCAGGGAAAAAAGTGGCACTCGTAGGTCTGTCTGGTGGTGGCAAGACCACTTTGGTGAAGCTCATTCCGCGCTTCTATGAGATTCAGCAAGGTTCAGTACGAGTCGATGGTGTGGATAATCGCATGTACCCACTCAAGGTATTGCGAGAGAATGTGAGCATGGTGTTACAGGACTCGGTCCTCTTCGAGGGCACGATTCGCGAAAATATTGAAGTTGGGCGACCAGGAGCAAGTGAAGAGGACATAATAGCTGCCGCGAAAAAAGCACAAATGCATGAAACCATCACACGGTTGCCAGATGGTTACAACACTCTGGTACGCGAACAGGGGAAGAACTTTTCCGGTGGGCAACGGCAACGTATCGCTATCGCCCGTGCCATTTTGCGTGATGCACCTTTGCTGATTTTAGATGAGCCTACTGCATCTCTGGATGTCGAAGCAGAAGCAGAAGTGATGCGTGCGCTAGATACTCTGGTTGTCGGGCGCACCGTGCTCGTCATTTCCCATCGACTGAGTACGCTGGGCAATGTTGATGAGATCATCGTGCTAAGTGATGGACGCATTATTGAAAAAGGGACCTACAAAGAACTCAAACGTATGAGAGGCATCTTTGCTGGTCTGCTCGATGAACAGAACCGTTACAGTGCCGACCGTATCGGCGAGCAATCCATTCTGCGTTCGGCCTTCGCGCCATTGTCAGTTGGAGACGCGCCAGCGCGACCCGCCCTCACGTCACAACAAAGCTTGTCTCCTTCTGCGTCACCTCAGAACAGGGCTATAGCTCCAGCACCTCAACATGTACCAATGCCGATAGCTTCAGGCAAGGTCGTGTCACAAGGAGGAGCCAACAATGATAGTGCTAATATGCTGTTACCGCAAGCTCGTATACGCATTGAACTTGATGGGAAAGCTGTTGGTGTACGCCTACTAGACCAGCCTCTTTTGACAATTGGTCGCCTCAACAGTAACGATGTCCAGGTTCCTTCGCAACGCATCTCTCGTTTACATGCGAAGCTACGCTGGGAGAATGGCGCATGGCTGATCGAAGACGCCGAAAGCTTGAACGGCATCGTGTATCAAGGTCAGCGTGTTGAACGTCACGTGTTTTCCAATGGAGACCGGATATTCCTTGCTCCCAGAACACTTCTCTTCTATGAGGCGGTATGACATGATGGAGAAAAATTTAGTGGTTCAAACGTCTCAACCTGCATCGCCGCTTCAAAAAATGGGAGTGAGCCGTATTGCTTGGTGGCTTCTGGTGATAGTAAGCTTTGCACTACTCGTCTTCTTGCTCGCGTCGGAAATTCTTCGCTTCTCTAGCCCTATTCAGTTGCAGAAGCTGAGAATCGTGCAAGATATTCCTCTGCCAGATGCATTGCCAGACCCTAACCGCACAAGCAAAACTCCCTTTGCGGCGGGTCAGGCACAGCGTTTTGATCACTTTGATTTCCAGTCCTACGACCCAAATACGCACCTGCTCTTCATTGTTCATACTGGACCGAACCCGGACAAAGAAGCAGCGATTCTGCACAACCCCAATTTCGATACTAAAACGGATGGGAATGTTATTGTCTTCAATACTCAACTCAATAAAGCAGTTGGGCTTGTTGCTGTGCCACAGGCGGCTGGTATTCTGGTCGCACAGAATGTTGGCAAGGTCTTTGTCGGCGATGCGGCGGATGGCATCGTTTACATTTTCAATGAGCAAAGCCCTTTTCAGATTATCGCGAAGGTGCAACTTGATTCGCTTGATGGTCCAGATGCCATCGAATATGACCCGATTGATCATCTTATCTTTGTCGCAGACCCTGGCAATCCGGCGAGTCCCGATAATGCCAATATTGCTCTGAAAAACCAAAATGTGGCGGTCATCAATGCCATCACCAATAAGCTTATAACGAAGATTCCTTTTGGTCTTCATCCACCTTTCGGTGACGACGTTGGGCATATCCAATTCGATCCTGTCACTCATCGCGTCTTCGTAACCACACTACCATTAATTGACCAGAACCTCAATACTCCACAGACGCCACCATCTTTTCTAGCAGTTATCGATCCTGCTACTCTAAAAATTGTTTCAAATATACGCCTACCAGACACGTGCCTTGTCCCGCATGGTGTAGTGATAGATGTGCAACAGCGAGAAGCCTTCGTCGCTTGCGTTGACTCCCAAAACGTGGTGCGCGTCGATTTGCAGACGATGAAGCCTTTCGCTGAACCTCTCTTGCCCGTAGCATTCAATCCCGACATTGTGCGGTTAGACCATTCCTTACATCTGCTCGTTGTAGGTTGTGCTGGCGGTATTTCGCTCTTCGATGAAAGTGGGAGGCACCTCAAGAAACTCGGTAACTACTTCCTTGGAGGCGGTAGTCATCACACAATTGCCATCGACGAAGCAAAACAGGTAATATACCTGCCACAACCATCTGTAGGAGGCCGTCCAATCTTGCGTATTATACAGTACGTTCCAAGTGGAGTATGAAAAATTGAACTCTTTGGAGCCGCTGATCCACCATAAGCCTCTATCATTCTAAGCTGCATTGTGTATCAACACAGTCTTTACGTGTCATGCTATAATCAGGATAACAAACGTCATCAAAGGGAAAAGCAAGATGGGGACTTCATGGTGATGCAACCGGAAAATATGTATCCACGCCAAATCAGTGATGATATGAGTTCACTTGTAGGCAAATCACTGGGCCAGTTCCGCGTTGTAGAGCGTATTGGCGCGGGGGGTATGGCGACGGTCTTCAAAGCCTATCAGCCGACGCTAGACCGCTATGTAGCAATCAAAGTCTTACCTCCACATCACGCACGCGATCAGGTGTTTGTGAAACGTTTTGTGCAAGAGGCACGTTCTGTTGCCAAGCTGACACATCCAAATATCGTGCAAATCCATGATTTCAGTTCCGAGGAAGAAAGCAACCTGACTTATATTGTCATGGAATATGTCGAAGGCGGAACGCTGAAAGACCGTCTTAAGCGTGCTCTTCCAGTACCTGAAGCAGCAGGCTATATTATCCAAGCGGCAGAAGGGCTTGACTGTGCGCATCGTAACGGCATTATCCATCGTGATGTGAAGCCCGCCAATATGTTGTTACGCAAAGATGGGCATTTGCTCCTCTCTGACTTTGGTATCGCCAAAATTCTTGAAGGTGCAACGAATCTCACACGTGTGGGGACTGGTATTGGTACACCACAATACATGTCTCCAGAACAGGGCACAGGACAGGGTGTCGATAGACGTAGCGATATCTACTCGCTCGGCATTGTGTTTTTCCATTGCTTGACTGGACGTGTCCCCTTTACCGCGGATAGTCCGTTGTCGATTACGCTGAAACAAATTCATGAACCTATTCCTGTTGAACGTCTCGTTGCTGAGGGTGTACCTAATCCTATTGTACAAGTCGTGTTACAAATGACGGCGAAAAACCCGCACGAACGTTATCAATCTGCTGAAGCTGTGATTGACGCGCTTGCACAGGCACTTGATGCATCCCATTTATCAATGCCTCGTATGCGCATTAGTATGGCTCCATCTGGCCCTTACGCGGAACCGAGTGCGTTTCCTTCGGGCAAGCTGCAAAACGCAAATGGACGAGCTAGCACACCAAGTTATCCCGGCTATGGGACTATGCAGCCGAAGGTGCAGTTGGTCTGCTTTCGCTGTGGCGCATTGAGTGATAGTTCGCAAGTCTATTGTGTTGCTTGTGGCTACGAACTCTCTGATAAGTTGGCAAGTGCGGATCATTTTCGTGGTGCTAATGGGCATTTTGTGCATGCACGTTTAACGATGCAAAGCGCGGGCGGACGTTCTTATCGTTTTCATCAGGTGGTCACAACTATTGGTCGCACGAATGGCAATGATTTGATTATTGTTGGGCGCACTGTATCACGCCAACATGCACGTCTCTGGTTTGATACTGGTCGTTGGTTTTTAGAAGACGTAAAAAGCGCGAATGGAACATTGGTAAATGGTATGCGTATCGTACAACCAATACTCCTCAATGATGGTGACGTCATCAACTTTGGTGACGAAGTAGTCACATTCAATATAACCTATAGCTCCTGATCTCGTATAACTCTTGTGACGCTAAAAAATAGCGAGGATTCGCTACTTGACTTAGATAAGGAAGGATGTTTTGATGAGTTCTATTAATCCCGTTGTTGCAGTAGCACAGCAAATGTTACTGGGCGGTGCTGTAAAACAAAATCATGCACTTGAACATGCTACAATTGTAATGCTTGAGAAAAAACTGGATGTGCGCCTCTCTGGTGTGTCCTCTGCCGTTGGTTTCTTCATCTTTGGTGAGGTACCAACCGAGGAAATTCTGCCGGTAGCGCAAGAGGCCCTCAATGTGTTACGCACGACAAATCCCGAACTCGCGATCAACCCACGTTGTGGTACAAACCTTGCCGTCGCTGGCGTATTAACAGGCTTGTCTGCCATGACTGTTGCACGTATGCGCCGCCCCTTTGGGAACGCGAATAATGTGATCACAGCGTCTACAGCAGCACTCGTGCTTGCTCGTCCATTAGGTCTCACTGTGCAGCGTTATATCACAACGCAAACACCGAATGCGTCGATGCGTGTCATCAAAGTAACGCCAATGAACGTGCTTGGCTCACCAGCACATTTTGTGCATACCGACAATCCTGACGCCGCTGGCCTCTTCTCGTAAAAAAAGGATAATAAACATGTCATCGGACCGCAGCCGCTTTCTCGTTGAGACATCCTGGCTTGCAGAGCATGTCAACGACCCCCATCTACGGGTCGTTGACATGCGCGGCTATGTACGCAACGTTGTCAAGGATGGCATACCAGATGCTCTTTATGTAGGCGCACGTGATGAGTATCTCCAGGGACATATCCCTGGTGCGCTCTACATTGATTGGAGTAGTGATATCGTCGATCCTAATGATGCCGTAGAAGCACAAGTCGCGCCTGCAGAACGCTTCGCGGAAGTTATGGGACATCTAGGTATAGGCGATCAACATCTTGTGGTTGTCTATGACGCACATCCTGCCTCGCAATTCGCGACACGCCTGTGGTGGGCACTCAACTATTATGGGCATAAAGAGGTTGTTGTGCTTAATGGCGGCCTTCCTAAATGGCAAAGTGAGCAATTGCCTCTGGATACAGTTGTGCCAGCATACGAACCCGCGACATTCACACCAGAGATACAACCTCAGTTACGTGCTACGGCAGAAGACATGATTAACTTTCTTGAACGAGAAGATGTTACTCTGGTTGATGCACGCGATACAGGCCAGTATACAGGTGCAGTCATCCGAGGACATAGCAGGGCTGGACACATTCCGGGCGCACTCAGCCTTCCACGTGAAGAGCTTATCGATTCTACAACAGGAACATTTCGCAGCAATGAAGAATTGTCACATATATTCGACACTGCAGGTGTATCGCCACAAAAACAGGTGGTCGCTTACTGCAATGGAGGAGTGGCTGCGACAACCGTCCTGTTCACGCTTGCGATGTTGGGCTATCCTCAACTGACAAACTACGATGGCTCCTGGAATGAATGGGGTAAGCGTCAAGATTTGCCTGTAGAGTTGTAAATTATTATGACAATGCATGAACAAGAGCGAGAAGACCTGCTGAATCTCAACACGATCATGCAGGCTTTTGGCGTACACGAATGGAAGAACCTCGGACCAGCAGACGATACACAATTGCAACAAGCATTGAATCTCCTGATTGAGATTGATGGACAACGGTATCTTTTGCGTGAGCGACCAGAAGGCTTAGTTGATGAAGACTTGAACCATCGCTATGACTTCCAACGCTACCTTCAGCACGCCGGGATACCTATTCCTCCACTTCTGCTTACATCACAAGGCGAACCGGTTGTGATTAGTGGCGAAGAGGCGTTTGAGGTTCAACAATGGGCAGCAGGAGAGCTATTTGGTACAGCTGATCCACGCTCCCTTGAATGGGTTGCATTTGCGGGCACAATGCTTGGTCGTATTCATCGTGCTTCCTCACAGTACACAGGTCCTATACATCGCTGGCCCTCCGAAGTGCAGATGGGAAGCCTTGTACAAAGTTGGCTCAATCTTGCGCGTGCAAGGGCTGACTCAAGCGAAATACAAGCTGTCTCGGCGGCTCTCTCACATTGGGTTGACCAGTGGGAAGCCGTCTTGCCCTCTGCAATGATGTCTATTGGTACAGGAAAAGAACTTCCAACGTTTCATATTCATGGCGATTACCACGCACTCAACCTCCGTTTTGGCTCATTTGGCGTTACATCAGTCATCGGACTAGAAGCATCACGTTGGGAAAAACGTTTATTTGAAGTTGCGAATGGGCTTTTTTCTTTCAGCGCACTCTCCTGGGTGGCTGGCAGTGGCGAAACACGTCCGCTTGTCAAGCGTGGCCTTGATCCAGAACGCGCTCGACGCTTTCTGCAAGCCTATACGGAAGTATACCCACCTGTTCCTGGCGAGGCTGAACTATTGACGGATGCACTGATGCTGATTGCTCCTATCGCTACCATAAATGGACCTCTTGAAGCTCTTTTTTATGACCAGGAAGAACCTGACGTAGCCCTTATAGATGATGTCATGGAGAATCTGGCATGGGCTTCTTCGCTTCCCGCGTGGCTCAGTCGAGTGCGCCGTTCACTGCCAGATATGTGGTTGGAGAAATAAGAGGAGTATCGAGACGTAGGTATGCTATTTACAAGGGGCAATAGCCAAAAAGGTGTGTATTTTGACATCTATTAGTAAATTATGAAATATTACACAATGAAACGACGTAACTATAATTACACCTTATAAATGCGTATACATGTATGTAACCAAGCTCTGAATGTTTCTGAATAGCAAGGTGCGAGAAAATGCAAAATCCTTCACAAGAAGCAATGTTTAATGACATGCAAAGACAAAGAAATCAGACAAGACGTAAAAAAATTACAGTGACTATTACATCAGTGCTTCTGGCTCTATCGGCGGTACTTATTGTCGTAGGAGTGGCAATGGTTAGAGGAAGCTTTGTTTCTAGTGCCGCGGCCTCATCTACTCCTATAGCTACCAAGCCAAGTGCATTAGCAACCACCGCACCAACAGCCACACCAACACCCATATTTGATCCTAATGTTGGTGCGGTATTGCCTTCGCATCGTGTCATTGCGTTCTATGCAGTACCAGGAGCAGAACCAACTGGACCAGCCTACCAACTCAGTGATGCAATGCTCAACCAATTGACTCAACAGGGAGCAACATATCAAAAGCTCGATCCAGCGCATCCTGTACAACTTGGCATCGATCTGGTAATAAGTGTACCCGATGGCTTTCCAGGGCCGAATGGCTACTATAGTCACCATGTTGATGCAGATACCATTCAGTCATATATTGATTTTTGCCAGACCCATAACTTGCTCTTATTTTTAGATCTGAACTTTGGATGGGCACCAGTGATGCCCGAAGTCAATTTTTTCTTGCCTTATTTAGAGAAATACACATTTGTGCAGATGGCCGTAGACCCCGAATGGATGTTTCCACGTCATGATGGTATTCCAGGGACGAATTTAAGTAATGTACGTGCTTCGGATTTGAATCCTATTATCCAGGCTGTGGGTGATATTCCCATGAAATATCATGTACCACGCAAGATTTTGATTATTCACGAGTACCGACCGAGTGGAGACTACACAGCAAACCCAACAGATGCAGGAGAGGCCGAAATCGCTGATAAACGCAATCTTCAACCGGATACACGAGTAGATGTCGTCATTCACGTTGATAGTGTTGGTGGGTATGTCGGTGATATCGCAGATAAGACGCAACAATACACACAATGGGTACAAGAAGACATGATCCGCTATGCCAACTTCCGCTATGGAGGCTTCAAACTGTTCTATCATATTGAGGCAAAAACGCGGCTTATGACGCCTCAAGAAGTGCTTGCGCTCAATCCCGCGCCACTTGTAGTAACATATGGAAACTAGCGTTCAGAGCAGTATTCTGTGAACAAAAGAGAAAAAGCTCAAACATCCGAAAATGCTATGAGTGAACACAACATTAGACAAAGAGTGTCTCCTATGAGATACTCTCGTTGATTAGCTTGTGCTGAATTGGAGAAGAGGTTTGCATGTCGTCTACGTATTCGTCATATAACGCCGCACCTAGATGTCAACGGTGCGGAGCATCGCTTGCTCTCAACGATCCTCGTTGCACTAACTGTGGTTATTTTAATACAACAAAACCTGGGAGTAATGCGCCACAGCAACAACAATCACCAGGAGTAGCACCATGGAATCAAGTTGTGCAGCCAGAGTTATATGAGCAAACGGCCTCACCAAATCAGTTAGTGCCGCGTCAAGACGGTGGCTTGCTGAAACGTTATCCAGCACAAACAGAGCAACGTAACCACTATACGCCACACGCACCATTTCCAGCAGCACAACCACCTCAAGCAGCACCACGTCCTGTTCCTCCTCCCGCATCTTTTAACGCGATGCCTCCACAAGTTAGGCAACAGCCAAATATACCACCCTTTGCAGCTCAACCACCACAGATACCAGGCAACGAGAACAGGTATATGCAGTCCTCTAGTCAGCCTTTAAACAACGGTTATGGTCAGAATACATCTCAAGTTACCTCATCTTCTCCGTTCTCTACTGGCCCTACTACACCACCAGTCAGTTTTAGAGCATCTGCGCAACAGGTGCCACCTCCTGCCTATACGCAAGTACCACGTTCGTTCTCTCAAAAACCTGAGAGGCGACAACAGCGTTCCATAGGAAGAGTTGTTGGCTTTCTTGTGCTCCTTCTTGTAATCGTAGGAGGAAGTTTTCTCGCATATACATTCTTGTTTGCGCATAAAAATACGCAACAAACTACTAGTAGTACTGTATCGCATAGCTCGTCAACTCCTCTTGCAACACCACAAGGAAATCCACTTTTTCAAGATGAGTTCACGAATAACACTAATGGGTGGAGTATTCAGAGCTATCCCGGCGAGTTTTCTGTCACATTAGGAAATGGGGCATTAAAGCTCGAAAATGATAATAACAAATTGCTGTGGGAACTTATCCCCGGTACTCAGAAGTATGCGGACTTCCAACTTTCCGTCGATGCCGTTCTTTCAAAAGGGTCTCAGGATAATGGCTATGGTGTGTATATTCGGAGCGCACTCAGTCAAAACTCCTCAATCACAGCATTTTACCGCTTTGAACTCTACGGGGATGGCTCATTCGCGATTTTCAAAGGGACAACAGACGCGAATGGTATAATGACTACTCCTCGTCTGGTTGACTACACTAATAACTCTGCGATCCAAAAACAGGGAGGCTTGAACCATATCACAATTTCTGCAAAAGGCTCAAACCTCCAATTTATCGTCAACGGGCAAATCCTCAGTACTGTTTCAGACACCACTTATACAAGTGGGAGTGCTGCCTTATTTGTATCGAACCTACAAAAAGCTCCACCAGGGGCAATAGCAACATTCTCACATCTTGCAATCTATCCTGCACAAAAATAGAAGTGTTGTCAGGCGGTGATAATGTTCGCATAAACACCTGGATCAACGTTACCACCGCTTACGATACAGCACACACGCTTATTCGCAAACCGCGCGGGATTAGCAAAGAGTGCGCCAATCGCAAGAGCACCTGTCGGCTCCACTTTCAGATTGACGTAGCGGAAGCAATGTTGTGTTGCCTTGAGCGTCAGTTCGTCTGGCACCTCAATAATATCCGCGATACCATGTTGAAGTATTTCCCAGTTCAGGTTGCCAAGGCTAATTGTACGTGCTCCATCGGCTATTGTGGCTGGCTCGTGTTCGTTGCGCACCAGTTGACCGCTACGAAGCGAACGAGCAGCATCATTACCTGGAAGCGGTTCTGCCCCAATGACCTCTGTTGTTTTGTTGAGATACTCACGCGCAATGACAATACCCGATGAAAGACCACCACCACCAACGGGAACGATCACAACATCGAAATCAGCAGCATTAAAAATCTCTTTCCCCAACGTCGAATTGCCTGCAACAACACGATAATCATCATAGGCTTGTGCTTGGAACGCATCGGGTTGCTCTTGCAGCAGTTGCGCGACACGTTCCGCGCGTCCAATGTGACGAACATCAACGAGGTCAACATGCCCACCGTAAGACTGTACCGCCGCGATCTTAACCTGTGCCGAGGTGGAAGGCATAACCACTGTACACGTCTTGCCAAGCAATGTACTTGCATACGCAATAGCCTGACCAAAATTGCCTGATGAAGCAGTCACAACGCGCTCTTGCGGAATTGAAGAGAGCAAGTTGTATGCCGCACGAAACTTGAAACTACCCGTATATTGAAAAGTCTCGCTAGCGATAGTGACATCGCAATGAACCTGTGTCGAGAGTACTGGACAGGGACAAGGGATAAACGTGGTGGGACGGATATGCGATGGTAATGTCTCCCATACCTCCGTCATGTATGCCTCGGTTAATGCTGGTGCTGTGGTATAGTTTTTCATAGAAGACTCCTTGTCGTGATCTATAACATGTTACTCTAACTCATTGTAACCTTTACAGGAGATTTTG
>CAXTWV010000120.1:0-4490 GCA_964248005.1 uncultured Ktedonobacteraceae bacterium
TGGAATAAAAGAGGCAGGAATGGTGTTCTCTTGTATAGAAGCTTTCTCAGATATTTCGTAGGGGTCTAATTCTATTACACCCTTGTCGGCAATATACAATATGAGAGGACATATGGAACGTTTCGTCAATCCTGTAAAGTTTGTAGATGCAGACATGGGTGTAATAGAATTAGACCCCTACAGAGGTGGGTCACAAAGGTTATAACGAATATTTCATGTGTCACAGAATTGTGTTGAAAAGTGTTGACATATGTTGGAGAACGTCGTATAATACTCTCTTGTCAGAGCATGTATACTAATAACAGTGGCGTTATCAGCACAATATAAGACAGAACGCAACGAGAAGAGCAAGAGTACGTATTATTCCCCAAATATCTGAGGACACTACCATAAACCACACATATAGACGTTCGGTATGCCCCGAAGGTACCGCAACGGAAGCAGTTTTATAGACAAAACACTGCATTGTACGTTATTCTCTTAAAGAGGGTAATGAGAATGGAGTGTGTTTTGCTGTCCCTGTATAGATTATAACGTATATGAAAATTTATTCTATCTTTTTCTAACTTCTGTGAGCGCGGCACATGTCGCGCCTCGTAGGGACCGATGTATTGTGTCCTTGTAGGGACCAATATATCACGTCCTTTAGTCTTTGGAGGGGAGCGTTATGTGGGTAATGGCACGCAGAAATTTGACAGCACATCATAGACAGTTTAGGAGTAACCACCCATAGAGCATAAATGGAGGTTACTCTACTTGTCGTAAACCGTTTCTCAACACAAACTTACTTGGTATTATTATCTAATTTTTTCCTTTTTTTCCGTTACTCGAAAGAGGGATACACATATGTGCATCTCTCGGTTCCTCTATGGGAGGTACGTAAAGCGTACACCTACAGTGTGAGAGGAGATCTCCAGGTATGGCAATCAGTACGAGAGCCGTTGCTCTTCCAGAGCGTGTTTCGTTTGCACGTATTCCAGACATTCGGACCATGCCGGGCTTGATTCAAATTCAGCTCGACTCTTTTGAATGGTTTAAGAAAGAAGGTTTACACGAACTCTTTCAAGAAATATCCCCGATTGAAGATTTTACCGGCAAGAACCTGAGCTTGGAATTTATTGTTCCACAAGAACCCTTTGGCAAGCCAAAGTATTCTGAGGATGAATGCCGTGATCGTGATGCTACCTTTGCCGCACCACTCAATGTGAAGGCGCGTCTTGTCAACAAAGAGACGGGCGAAATCATTGAGAAGGATATCTTCATGGGCGACTTTCCTTTGATGACAAAGGAAGGTACCTTTATTATCAATGGTGCTGAGCGCGTTGTCGTCAGTCAGTTGGTGCGCTCTCCTGGTGTCTACTATACAGTAGATGAAGATGCTACCACAGGAAGAAGACTCTATGCTGCCAAGCTCATTCCAGGGCGTGGCGCATGGCTTGAGTTTGAGACCAGCAATAAGAATTTGTTGACCGTCAAGATTGATCGTAAGCGTAAGTTACCTGTGACGACCCTGTTACGCGCGATTGCCAGTCTTGCGAAGGACCAATGGCATGCGGAAGATCTCGATCTTTCAAGCGATCAGGGGATTCTCGACGCGTTCAAGGACGTTGATGACGATGCCACTATTCGCTACATGCAGGCTACCCTTGACCGTGATCCTGTGAAGCGTGAGGACGAGGCCCTGCTGGAACTGTATAAGAAGCTACGTCCTGGCGATCCTGCAACCGTTGACAATGCACGCTCACTGGTGAAAAACCTGTTCTTCAACCCACGTCGCTATGACCTGGGCAATGTTGGTCGTTACAAACTGGACCGCAAACTGGACCTTTCAATTCCACAAAGTCAGCGTATTCTGACACAAGACGATCTGGTAAACATTATCCGTCGCTTGATCTCGCTCAACAACGGGCATGGCAAGAAGGATGATATCGACCACCTCGGCAACCGCCGTGTACGGTGTGTTGGCGAATTGATTCAGTCACAGTTCCGTGTCGGCTTGCTGCGTATGGAGCGTGTCGTCAAGGAGCGCATGAGCATTCAGGAGCCTGGACAGGCTACACCGAATGCACTCATCAATATTCGTCCCGTTGTCGCCGCGATGAAAGAATTTTTCGGCGGTAGCCAGTTGTCACAGTTCATGGACCAGACCAACGCCCTCGCGGAAATTGGTCACAAGCGTCGTCTGTCGGCACTTGGTCCTGGTGGTCTCTCGCGTGAGCGTGCGGGCTTCGATGTGCGTGACGTTCACGAGTCTCACTATGGTCGTATCTGCCCAATTGAGACGCCAGAAGGTCCAAACATTGGTCTCATCGGCAACCTTGCGACCTATGGACAAATCAACCCCTATGGCTTCATCGAGACGCCATATCGTAGAGTTATTAAGCGTGTCTCAGCCAACGACCGTCGCCTGATTGGGCGCGAGTTCCGTGGTATTGTCGGACGTGAGCGCGATGATGTTGTGACCGCCGATGGTGAAGTGTTGATTAAGGGCCGTGAGCGTGTACGCGTTGACGAGGCGTTATTCAACAAATTATCCGATGCTTTAGGCACAACAGAGGTCCGTATTCGCTCATACGTGACGGACGATGTAGATTATCGTACCGCCGATGATGAAGAGAATTTCTGGATTGCACAGGCCAACACCATTTTAACCGAAAACAACGAGTTCGGTGAAGAGCGCGTTCTCTGTCGCTATCAAGGCGAGTTCGCGCTAGAAGCTGCCGACAAGGTGGACTATATGGACGTATCGCCGCGCCAAACAGTGAGCGTCGCGACGGCCCTCATTCCATTCCTTGAGCATGACGACGTGAACCGTGCGTTGATGGGCGCGAACATGCAACGGCAAGCAGTACCTTTGCTCCGTCCGCAATCACCAATCTGTGGCACTGGTATCGAGCGTCAGGTGGCGATTGACTCTGGTCAGGTCGCTATCGCGCGTGCGACTGGTGAAGTTGTTTCGGCAACGGCTCGTCGTATCGAGATTATAGACGAGCAGGGTGAAGTACATGGACATCGCCTACGTAAGTTTGTACGCTCCAACGCAGGTACCTGCATTAACCAGCGTCCACTAGTACGTAAGGGTGATTTCGTCACCGCTGGACAGGTCATTGCTGACAACACATCAACTCAAAAGGGTGAATTGGCGTTAGGTCAAAACATCCTGGTCGCGTTTATGAGTTGGGAAGGTGGTAACTTCGAGGATGCTATCCTGATCAGCGAGAATATTGTACGTGAGGACCTCTTTACCTCAATTCACATTGAGAAGTACGAGGTGGATGCACGCGACACGAAGCTGGGACCAGAAGAGATTACGCGTGACATTCCAAATGTTGGTGAAGAGGGACTGAAAAACCTCGATGAGCGTGGCATCATCTATGTTGGTGCCGAGGTTGGACCGCAGGATATCCTGGTTGGCAAGATCACACCGAAAGGCGAGACTGAACTGACGGCGGAAGAAAAACTGTTGCGTGCCATCTTTGGTGAGAAGGCCCGTGAAGTAAAAGACACATCCTTACGTGTTCCACACGGCGAGCGCGGCAAGATCGTTGAAGTCAAGGTCTTCTCACGTGACGCAGGCGATGAGCTACCTCCAGGCGTCAATCAGTTAGTGCGTGTGAGTATCGCGCAAAAGCGTAAGATCGGCGCGGGCGACAAGATGGCGGGTCGTCACGGCAACAAGGGCGTTATCTCACGCGTGTTACCAATCGAGGACATGCCATTCCTGCCCGATGGTACACCTGTTGATATCATTCTTAACCCGTTAGGTGTACCGCACCGTATGAATATTGGTCAGATCATGGAGACGCACCTTGGCTGGGCTGCTAGTGTGCTGGGCTTCAAGATCGCTACCCCTGTCTTCGACGGAGCTACGGAAGAGGACATCGAAGAGTTTCTGCGTAGAGCAAACCTGCCAGAGAGTGGTAAGGTGCAACTCTACGATGGACGTACTGGCGAACCATTCGACCATCCTGTGACGGTAGGCTACAACTACATGTTGAAACTAGCTCACTTGGTGGAAGACAAGGTACACGCACGTTCGACTGGTCCATACAGCTTAATCACACAGCAGCCACTCGGCGGTAAGGCGCAGTTCGGTGGACAGCGCTTTGGTGAGATGGAAGTATGGGCATTGGAAGCATATGGCGCGGCAAACATCTTGCAAGAGATTTTGACCGTCAAGTCCGATGACGTTGTAGGCCGTGTGAAAACGTATGAAGCCATCGTGAAGGGTGAAAACATCATGGAGCCGGGCGTTCCAGAGTCCTTCAAGGTGCTTGTCAAAGAATTACAGAGCTTGGGCATCAACGTTGAGGTTCTCAACGAAGATGAACAGAAGATACAGTTTGTTGAGGATGCCTCAAGCGATGTGATGCCCGAACTTGGCATCAACCTTTCCGGTTTCGAGGGAGATCAATAAATCTTTAGGAGATGTGTTCTCGCATTGTGGGTGTTGGGAGTGGAACGACAGAAACAAAAAAAAAAAAAGGGCG
>CAXTWV010000120.1:4500-13064 GCA_964248005.1 uncultured Ktedonobacteraceae bacterium
CTGCTGACCCCCTCCGCCCCCCCAACCACATCTCCTAAAAAACTGGCGCGATGTATCGCGTCCGTGGAGGTAGCATGCTCGAAGTAAATGATTTTAACGCCATCCGTATCAGCCTCGCCAGCCCTGAGCAAATTCGTGGTTGGAGCTATGGTGAGGTCACGAAACCGGAGACGATTAACTACCGTACACTCAAACCTGAGAAAGACGGCCTATTCTGCGAACGCATTTTTGGGCCGACAAAAGACTGGGAGTGCTATTGCGGTAAATATAAAAGAGTTCGTTTTAAGGGTATTGTGTGCGATAAGTGCGGTGTCGAAGTCGCACGCTCCAAGGTACGTCGTGAGCGCATGGGCCATATCGAACTGGCATCCCCTGTCAGCCATATCTGGTACTTCAAGGGAACGCCTAGTCGTATCGGTTTACTGCTCGACCTCTCGCCACGTAACCTTGAGCGCATCTTGTACTTTGCGCTGTATGTCGTCACACATATTGACGAAGAGGCACGCCAACAGCACCTCATGCGCATCGACGAAGAGGTTATTGGCCTCGACCAGGATCAAGATGGCAAGGTTGTTGAGCGCGTCGAAAGCTTGAAAACACATCGCGATAGTGAGGAAAGTACACTGCGAAGCCGCCTCACAGAAGAGCGAAGACGCATCGAGCAAGAACGCGACGAGGCTCTGCGCGACGCGGAACGCGCCCAGAGCGAGACACTTGCACAGTTACGTGCCGAGATGGGCAAGGCTGTGGAAGAGGACATCGTGTTTGCCACTGGTGCCACAACGCAGACGATTGTGGAACAGGGCAAGACCGTTGCGTCAAAAGATGTCGAAACGTTGGAGCGTCTGGCAGAGGTAACACGCAACGATATCGCGGAACAGGCTCGTACAGAGTTACGTGAGTCACAATCGAGAATCGAAAACGATATCGAGCGTATGAAGCTGACTGCTCAGGTTGATATCGACAACGCTCAGACGCAGATTGAAAAAGAGCGTAAGGAAAACCACGCACGCTTTGAGCAGCAACGACGCGACCTGGAAGGCATTAAAAAGCTGGACTTGTTGCAAGAGAATCGCTATCGCGAACTCAAGGACGTGTTTAGCGATGTCTTCCGTGCTGGTATGGGTGCTGAGGCGGTGCGCGAATTGATTAGCGACATCGACCTGGAAAAGCTCTCGAACGATATGCGTCATGAAATCAACTCTACCGTTGGGCAACGACGCAAGAAGGCTACCAAACGATTGAAGGTCGTGGAAGCTTTCCGCAAGTCAAACACCTCACCAGAGTGGATGATTATGACGGTTCTGCCAGTGTTGCCACCAGACCTGCGTCCAATGGTGCAGCTCGATGGCGGTCGCTTCGCCACATCGGACCTGAACGATCTGTATCGCCGTGTGATTAACCGCAACAACCGTCTCAAGCGTTTGTTGGAGTTGGGCGCACCGGAGATCATCATTCGTAACGAGAAGCGTATGCTGCAAGAAGCCTGTGATGCCTTGATTGACAATGGGCGTCGTGGACGTGCCGTTGCTGGCTCTGGCAACCACAAGCTCAAGAGCCTATCGGATATGCTCAAGGGCAAACAAGGCCGCTTCCGCCAGAACCTGCTCGGTAAGCGTGTGGACTACTCTGGTCGCTCCGTTATCGTGGTTGGTCCAGACCTGAAACTGCACCAGTGCGGTTTGCCAAAACGTATGGCACTTGAGTTATTCAAGCCATTCGTGATGCGCAAACTGGTGGAGCAAAACTTCGCGCACAATATCAAGAGTGCCAAGCGTTTCGTCGAGCGTGTCAAGCCAGAGGTATGGGATGTCCTTGAAGAGGTCATCAAGAACCATCCAGTCTTGCTGAACCGCGCACCTACGCTGCACCGTCTGGGTATTCAGGCATTTGAAGCTGTTCTTGTTGAGGGCAGTGCCATTCAATTGCACCCATTGGTGTGTTCGGCCTTTAACGCGGACTTTGACGGCGACCAGATGGCGGTTCACGTTCCGCTCTCCGAAAAGGCACAAGATGAGGCACGCCGCTTCATGATGTCAACCCGTAACCTGCTGTCACCACAAAGCGGTGATCCGTCGATTGGTGCTAGCCAGGATATGGTGCTGGGGTGCTTCTACCTGACACAGCAACGCCCTGATAAAAAGGGCGAAGGACGTGTCTTTACCGACACGAGCGAGGCAATGCTTGCGTATCAGGCGGGTATCATCGAATTGCAAGCACCGATTAAAGTACGTTTGAATGGTATAGATGTCTTTGATAGTCCTCCGCCATCCAAAGCGAATGTGACGAGCAAATTGGTTGAGACAACGGTTGGACGCCTCATTTTCAATGAAGCTCTTCCTGAACGTCTGCGTTTCAAAAACTACGCGATGAAAAAGGAAAACCTCAGACAGGTGATTGCTGAGTGCTTTAAAGAGTATGGACGTATCAAAACAACTGAGCTAGCTGACGAGATCAAACGTCTCGGCTTCACGTTTGCGACCAAGGCTGGTGCCACCATTGCGATTAGCGATGTCAAGGTTCCGGCGGGCAAACAAGACGAACTGGCGAAGGCCGATGCAAGGATTGTCGAACTCGAAGAACAATATCACGATGGCTTGATTACAGCGAACGAGAAGTACCTGGAAACAATCGTCATCTGGAACGAAGCAACTGAAAACGTCAGAAAGATGGTTGAGACGACGCTTGATCCGTATGGCTCGATCTACACCATCGCCAATTCGGGCGCGACGAAAGCGAAGTTCCAACAGATTCGTCAGTTGTCGGGTATGCGCGGACTAATGGCAAGTCCATCTGGTCGCATCATCGAAATTCCTATTCGTGGTAACTTCCGCGATGGCCTGAGCGTGTTGGAGTACTTTATCAGTAGTCACGGAGCACGTAAAGGTCTGGCTGACACCGCTCTACGTACAGCAGAGTCGGGCTATCTGACCCGTCGTCTGATCGACGTGGCGCAGGACGCGATTGTCACGGAAGAGGATTGTGGTACTCCTGATGGCGTCCTCATCACTGAGGCCGACAGTAAGGACATGATGCAGACCGACATTCGTGGCCGTCTGAATGGGCGTGTATTGGGTGAAGCCATTCCCGAACTGCCGCATATTGAGGTCAACGAAGAGTTGACAGACGAGACCATTGATGAGATCATCGCCGCGGGTATCAAGGCTGTACGTGTACGTTCTGTCTTGATGTGTCAGGCACGACGCGGTATCTGCCGCAAGTGCTACGGGCGTGATCTTGCCGCGAATGCTCTAGCATCTATCGGTATGGCTGCTGGTATTGTTGCCGCGCAGTCAATCGGTGAGCCAGGAACACAGTTGACCATGCGTACCTTCCACTCCGGTGGTATCGCGGGAGCGCAGGGAGACATCACGCAAGGCTTGCCACGTGTCGAAGAACTGTTCGAGGCGCGTGTACCGAAAGAAAAAGCGGAGATCGCGGAGATCGACGGTGTTGTAGAGATCGTGAAGGACGAAAATTCGAGTGCGCGTACTGTGCGCGTTGTCTCGACCAACGTCTTCTTTGACGAGTATCCACTGCCCGAAGGTGCTACTAAACTGGTTGCCGATAAGGACAAGGTACAAAAAGATCAGGTGATCGCGATGATGCCTGCTGAGGCAGGAAATGAACCGCAGCCTGTACTGGCACGTACCGAGGGTGAAATCGTCATCAATCCAGACGACCTGTTGAGTATTCGCTTTGAGGAGCGTGATGAGCGCTCGTATGTCATTCCAGTGGCGCGTACTATCAGGGTAGAAAATGGTCAGAAGATTCAAGCAGGGACTGCCATCACTTCTGGTCAGAGAGACCCACAGGATGTCTTGCGTATCCAGGGACGTGAAGCCGTTCACCTGTATCTAGTTAAAGAGGTACAGCGCGTCTACCGTAACACTGGTGTGTATATCAATGACAAACACATTGAAGTTATCATTCGTCAGATGTTGCGTCGTGTGAAAATCGACGACTCTGGTGATACCGAGATGTTGCCAAATGACCTGGTTGATCGTTTTGTATATGCGGATAACAATGCACATATACTGGCTGAGGGCGGCGAACCTGCCAAAGCACAGACGGTCTTACTTGGTGTCACAAAGGCATCGCTCAACACGGATAGCTTCCTCGCTGCGGCTTCCTTCCAGGAAACAACGCGTGTGTTGACAGAGGCGGCGATTGAGGGTCAGACAGATCATCTGGTTGGCCTGAAAGAGAACGTCATTATTGGTAAGCTCATTCCGGCTGGGTCTGGTATTGCGCAACGCCAGCGCGACCAGATCGCGCGGCAGCAAGCTGCTGCTGCGCGACTCGCTTCTGGTACAACGGTCGTGAGCAGTAACATTCCGACGGCAGTCGGCAGTAGTACCCTGGGTCTGACACTTGACAGCCACGGGGAAGAGTGATACCATACGTAACTGCATATGAATGATGTTAGGGCGCATACGTGTGCGCCCTTGCACTATAGAAAACCCACAGGGAGGATTGTTCCTTGCCAACAATTAATCAGTTGGTCCGTAAGGGCCGTTCACAGAAACAGAAAAAAGTAAAGGCCCCAGCGTTGTTGTACTCGTACAACGCGTTGAAGAATCGTACCTCCCGTCTACGTGGTTCCCCACAGAAGCGTGGCGTTTGCACACAGGTACGTACCATGACGCCAAAGAAGCCGAACTCGGCGATGCGTAAGATTGCCCGCGTTCGTTTGACGAACCAGATGGAGGTTACGGCGTACATCCCTGGTGAGGGTCATAACTTACAGGAGCACTCAGTCGTACTCATTCGTGGTGGACGTGTGAAAGACCTGCCAAGTGTTCGTTATCATATTGTGCGTGGCACGTTGGACAGTGATGGTGTATCAAAGCGCCGTCGTGGTCGCTCCAAATATGGTGCGAAACGTCCAAAGCCCGGTCAGGCAGCAGCACCAACCAAAGGTAGACGCTAAACGCGTACTTGTTACGCCTTGAGCTGTACTTAAAAAATAGCAGAAGTATACTTTCTGCCCGATACCGCCTGAACGCCTTCAGGTCCGTCGGTTATCACACATCAACAGAGATGAGGAGCATATATATGTGTCTCTTTTCTGTTGAGAGTCAGATGTCCTCCTATTAAGGATAGGTATCTGCGTGTAGGCGTCCGTAGGAGATCGCGAGGTAAACCTTGCGATTGAATTCGACGCCTTTTCTAGTGTCCTGAGATAGTAAGGGACCAGGGCGTTCCCCTTGTGGGCGCCCTGTCACATTATTTGCTTTTCCCGCTCATAGAGGGCAAGCCTGTGATGGAACGAGCAATAGCCACAAACAGAGCATAGTAGATACAACTAGGGAACAGGCATGATGCACCTTTTTGTTATATAAAGAGTAGAGGCCAATACAGCCACTAGTTGATGAGGAGAGAACCTTGCCAAGACGTAGAAAAGCAGTGCGTCGGCCTGATGTGCCGGATGCACGATACAAAAGCCGAAATGTAGCTCGCTTTATGAACAAGTTGATGCTTGACGGCAAGCGTAGCCTGGCAGAGCGCATCATTTATGATGCCTTCGATGCTATTGAAGCGAAGCAGAAGCGTCCACCATTGGATGTGTTCGAGCAGGCGTTAAAAAACACGACGCCAACGACTGAGGTCAAGCCTCGTCGTGTAGGTGGCTCGACCTATCAGGTGCCTGTGGAAATCCGCAGAGATCGCGGTAACACATTGGCAATGCGCTGGCTCATTCGCTCGGCGCGTTCTCGTACTGGACGATCAATGGCGGATAAACTCGCCAGTGAGCTAATGGATGCTGCAGCGGGTCAGGGCGCAACCATTAAGAAACGTGAAGAGACCCATAAGATGGCGGATTCTAATAAAGCATTCGCTCATTATCGCTGGTAAAAAGATATCATGGCAACAAGAGATTTCCCACTCGAAAAAACGAGAAATATTGGTATCATCGCTCATATTGATGCAGGCAAAACAACCACCACAGAGCGCATTCTTTTCTATACCAAAAAGATTCACCGCATTGGTGAGGTCCATGAAGGCGCAGCCACTATGGACTGGATGCCTCAAGAGCAGGAGCGCGGCATTACTATTACATCAGCCGCTACCACCTGTTTTTGGCAGGACCATCGCATCAACATCATTGACACGCCTGGACACGTTGACTTTACCGCTGAAGTAGAGCGCTCATTGCGCGTTCTCGATGGTGGCGTTGTGGTCTTTGACGCGGTTGCTGGTGTTGAGCCACAATCCGAGACCGTCTGGCGTCAAGCGAACAAATATGATGTGCCGCGTATGTGTTTCGTCAACAAGATGGACCGTACAGGTGCTGATTTCTGGCGCACCGTCGAGATGATTCGTGAGCGCCTCGGTTCCGTTCCTGTGCCAATTCAGATTCCGATAGGCCGTGAAGGTAACTTCAAAGGCTTTATTGATCTGATCGAGAACGAGTCGGTGGTCTTCACCGATGATCTGGGCACAAAATCAGACCACACCGAAGTCCCAACCAGCATGGAGGCTGAGTACAAACAGCACCGCGAGTTCATGATCGAACGTATCGCTGAGACGGACGAAGAGCTAA
Organism: uncultured Ktedonobacteraceae bacterium; assembly: GCA_964248005.1. Taxonomy (GTDB): domain Bacteria; phylum Chloroflexota; class Ktedonobacteria; order Ktedonobacterales; family Ktedonobacteraceae; genus JBBQVS01. Next base: position 11,048 of record CAXTWV010000120.1, read on the forward strand.
CCCTTAAGTACCTTGAGGGCGAAGAGATTTCAAAAGAAGAACTCGTCGCTGCTCTGCGTAAGGCAACCATTGCGAATGCATTGGTGCCGGTACTGTGCGGAACCGCACTGAAAAACAAGGGTGTGCAGGCAATGCTCGACGCGGTAATCGCGTACTTGCCATCACCACTCGACATTCCTGCTCCAACGGGTATCAATCCTGATACGGGTGAGACTGCGAGCCGAGAAGTTGACGACAGCGCACCATTTAGCGCGTTGGTATTCAAGATTGTTTCCGACCCATTCGTCGGTCGTCTTTCTTACCTCCGTGTATATTCGGGTATGCTCTCCAAAGGGTCTGCTACCGAAAATAGCACGAAGGACAAGCAAGAGCGCATTGGTCGCCTCTTGCGTATGCATGCCAACCATCGTGAAGACATTGACGAAATTCGCGCAGGTGACATCTGTGCGGCAGTGGGATTGCGTAATACCTTCACAGGTGATACACTATCCGATGCCCAGAACCCCATTATCCTTGAGTCGATTAACTTCCCTCAGCCGGTAATTGAAATTGCCATTGAGCCAAAGACGAGAGCCGACCAGGACAAGATGGCAATCGCGTTGAATAAGTTAGCGGAAGAGGATCCAACCTTCCAGATGCATACCGACCTCGATAGTGGTCAAACGATTATCGCAGGCATGGGTGAGTTGCACCTGGATGTTATCGTAGACCGTATGTTCCGTGAGTTCAAAGTTGAGGCTAACGTAGGCCGACCACAAGTTGCCTACCGTGAAACCATCACAAAGCCAGCACAGGCACAGGGCAAGCACGTTCGTCAGACGGGCGGTCATGGTCAGTATGGTGATGTGTGGATCAAGGTTGAGCCAAACGAGCGCGGCAAGGGCTTTGAGTTTGTCAATGCCATTGTTGGCGGCGTTGTACCAAGAGAATACATCAAACCAGTAGAAAACGGCATCAGAGAGACATTGGAGAATGGCATCATCGCTGGTTTCCCAATGATCGATGTGAAGGCAACACTGTATGATGGTTCTTATCATGATGTTGACTCGAACGAAATGGCCTTTAAGACTGCTGGTTCGCTAGCGATTAAAGAGGCTGCTCGTAAAGCTACTCCCGTTCTGCTGGAACCTGTGATGTTGGTGGAAGTGACCACCTCAGAGGAGTTCTATGGAGGCGTTATCGGTGATCTTAATGGACGCCGAGGGACGATCCTGGGCATGGAAAGCCGCGGAGTGCAACATGTGGTGCGGAGCTATGTTCCCCTTTCCGAGATGTTCGGCTATGTAAATGATCTCCGTTCGATGACAAGCGGGCGTGCAAGCTACTCAATGGAGTTTGACCACTACGATCCCGTGCCGAGAGCTATTGCCGATGAAATTTCGGCGAAAGCGACTCGCTAAAATCGCTGAGGGAATGATGATTCGTCATTCCCTCAAACCATGTAGGTATCGAAGTCCTGTATATATAGGTCTTCACTCCTCATACAACACAAAGCAAAATGTGTAATTTTTGCGTCGTCTATCTCGTCTCGCTCAGTGCCGAATCAGGGAACAGGCCGCCTGAGCAACAGTATCTTTTTGTGTGCCTTTCACAGTAAGTGAAGGAACATATATTACTAACTAATAGAGGAAGAAAATGGCAAAGAAGAAGTTTGAGCGGACGAAGCCGCACGTGAACGTGGGCACGATTGGACACATCGACCACGGCAAAACCACCCTGACCGCCGCCATCACCAAGGTGTTGGCCACGTTGAGTGCTACCAATAAATATACCGCCTTCGACCAGATCGACAAGGCTCCAGAAGAGCGTGAGCGTGGCATCACCATCGCCATCGCCCACCTGGAATACGAAACCGAGCAACGCCACTACGCTCACGTGGACTGCCCCGGACACGCCGACTACATCAAGAACATGATCACCGGAGCCGCGCAAATGGACGGCGCGATCCTGGTGGTGAGTGCGCCTGATGGCCCCATGCCTCAGACACGCGAGCACGTTCTGCTGGCGCGTCAAGTGG
>CAXTWV010000121.1:0-12960 GCA_964248005.1 uncultured Ktedonobacteraceae bacterium
TGGTTAGAAACATCTTCTTGGCGTAGTGTGACTATTTATGACCGTGAATGTTCCTCTGCTGCTGCTTTGGGTATACTCCTCTTGCTATTTACATCCGAAACAGCACGTCGTAAGGCAACAGAAGGGGGACTTTGGGTAATTTTCCAAAAGGAATGCTTTCATAATGCAACATTACAAGTTCTTTTCATACAAGGTCAACCCAAACGTGCATATAAAGATGCTTTAGAAGCAGCTGCACGTTGGCTTCAGATACGTCACGTTTTCGGCATAGAGGGATTACAAAGCTGGTTTGATACTATATGTCTGCAATTTGGTTTTACTCATCAAGGATTCCTGCGTCGCTTACCAGAATGGTTGGTTGGTCAAGGCAAGACACAAGCTATGCAACGCTTACTCAATGGCCCATCGCGTAGTGAAACATTTTGCCGTTTGTGGGATGCATTACGTAATGTTAGACGTAAATATATTACAGTAGAACGCCTCAAGTCAATTCTTGCGAACAATTGTTGGGTATTACCCGAATGGATAGATGAGCTTGCTATGCAAGCTGTTGCGCGTATCGAGCTAGGGCAAGGGAGCGAAACGAATGAAATTCTTACAGACACTCTATATGAACCACTAGTAGACACGCCTATACTACGATGGAATGATTCTGATGCACCAGAATTTGTCTGCCATATTGTTAGCCTCGCTCGCTTCGAGCTTTTCGAAGAAACCTATTTTGTGAAGGTTAACGAGCGTCGTTGTACTCGACTACAAAGAAATAATGATGGTATGTATACGTTTCATCCTTCCGAGGAAATAATATTGTTCGCGAATGAACCGTTACAAGTTGTGACCCTTGTGTCAGCTATTGGTGATGTGGTTGATAGTGCAGTGGTAACTCTTTGGAATAATAATGATGAGATAAACGTGTTTAGGATACAAACTGGAAAATCTATTGATTGTTGGCTAGATGTTATGAGACCAGAGACAGCATATTTTCTTATCACTGCACCTGATCTACAAGTTCTACCAGAACCTATTACTTGGAGAACGCTTGATGCTCAAGGAACAAAGATATTCCTTCTTAACGAAGGTTGGTCAACAGAGATACGAGTTCTGCTTGATGAACAAACGCTTTGGCAACCTAATACTACAAGACATTCTATAAGAGAAGAGCCAAAGTGGGCTAAAGCGATAGATGTAGCATTCTATCCGTCGTTGAAAGAGGCATCTTTTGGAGATACTGTACAATTATGGATTCGTCATCCAAAAAGCACAACGCTTTCCTTTATACGCTTAGGACCTCGCGCTATTAATTTCAGCGAGGAAGATGAAGAAAATAGCATTACCGAGCCGATAGTGATAGTACCTGAGATGCTTGTTCACGATTCCAATATTACCAGTCTCTCTTTTACGATCAAAGTATACTGTGGTACAGATTTTGCATTTCTCCCTCGAACTGTGATGATACCAGTTATCGGAGCTATGGTTGTTTCTCAACAAGGCTGGGTCGCTTTGAAGCCAGAAACTACTATGACCGTTGAACAGATAAAAACACAGCCTATACAAATATTGCAACCGAACATAAAGCAATTTGCGCTTTTAGAAGGCGATGTATTAATAGGTAAGCCTCACTACGCTCCTCGTCCTCTTGGCATACTTAGTGGGCTAGGTGCTTCAATTAGATTACGTCAAGGACCATATAACGCAATCAAAAAAGATAGCATATTGATTCGAGAAGTTGTTGATACTGGGGTTATAGCTGCTACAGAACTAGCTACAAATGCATTGACCATACATTTACATCATCCAATAGAACTAGACCAAAGACATCAACTTGTGATATGGAATGACGATGCCACTTTCCACACGTATACTCAGGAGAGTACAAGTTTTAGTACTCAACCATTATCGTGGTCGATACAACTACCAGCAAATATCATACATCCTCTTGTTATAGCTATTGCATATGATAATGTGCGTTTAGGTGCAACGTGGGATGATGCATGGAGTAGTATTTTAGATCAAGTAGAAGACGTTAAATTTGCTGCTATTCTACTTCGTTGGTTTCAACTACCAATATTGAGTGCAAAATCATCCTTACAAATGACTCGTTTCGTGAGACGGCATGGGAGTAAAATATTACCTGTCTGGCTTGCTGATACATCACCTATAAGCGAAAAACAATGGTCAGTTAATGATGAACTTTGGCTTTCTGCTGTACGTGTCCTTTTTAAGCAATGGGCGGCGAAAGATATGGCTGTCCGCCAATTAGTCAGCAAACTAGGTGGAGAGAGCGATAAGTACGAAGAAATACTTTTAAGTACCGCATGGAGGCTCGCACGTGTTGATCCCCTCTTAATGGGTAAAGTTGTTAAAACATATATAGAAAATGTATATCTCCCTCAATTTGGTATCCCTATAACACGTAAGATGATATATACTTTGCTTTCTGCTTTTACAGACTCCGAACAGAACACTGATATACTGCTACGACAAAAGAAAAAAGCTTTGCTAGAAGATATTTCGCTCACTATGGGATATCTTGACACGAATTTCATTCAAAGAGGACTGGTAGAACCTGCATTGACTGCGTTACAAGGAGAAGTGCTCACAGAATTAGCAGAAAACAATCTGGCACTCTTGCTACATATCGAACCTTTTCGGCGACTGCTTGCTATAGCTGTTTTAGAAAGAATAGCACAAAATCTCGGCTCTGGGAGGTAGAAACGTGGCACAACTGGATGCAATAGCATTATCAAAAGCGGTAAAACAACGTCTTGTTGATTTTGCCCTTGATGATCATTTTGTACAAGACCCAAATCTAAATGCGATTTGTCGTAGTATATGGTCTGGCTCACCTGAAACAGGAGGACTGTTAAGCGATCTATGGATAGAAGGTGCCTTTCCTGCAAAGACTACGGAAGAGTCGCTATCTACATTAGTACAGCAGAAACTGTTCAATGCTGAATTATGTGCTCATCTTGATAAGCCCAAAGTAGTACCCAAAAATCGTCCTCTTTATGTACACCAACATGATGCGATTCTCAAAGCACAGGAGGGATGCGCTAATGGTGAAAAGCCTGCTCTTGTGATTACTGCTGGTACAGGGGCAGGCAAAACAGAAAGTTTTTTGTTGCCTTTGCTGAACGACCTGTTTAAAAATCCTGACAATAGTGGGCAGGGCGTAAAATGTATCATCCTTTACCCTATGAACGCACTTGTAAACGATCAAGTTGATAGACTGTATGAATGGCTACAAGGTCAGCACAAAGTGACCCTTTTTCATTTTACAGGCGAGACACCAGAAGACAAAGCAAGTGCGAACAGAGATGGCGTACCTCCTTGGGAGGTATGTCGTATGAGAACGCGACAAGAAGCACGTGGGTTAGAAACTCATAGTGGACAAAGAATAGATATAACATCCTCAGAAAGAGGCCCAGTGCCTGATATCATTATTACGAACTATTCCATGTTAGAGTACATGCTATGTAGACCACAAGATGCAGTATTTTTCGGTAAGTCACTTAGAACGATTGTGCTGGACGAGGCGCATCTGTATACAGGAACACTTGCCGCTGAAATTACTCTCCTCCTAAGACGGTTACTAGAACGCTGTGAAGTAAAATCGGAGCACATACTACATATTGCTACCTCTGCGACAATTGGGAAAGATCAACCTGGAGAATTAGAAGTATTTGCCGCTAAACTGTTTACTAAGCAGCAATCATTAGTACAAGTCATACGCGGATTGGCAATGCGCGTACCTTTTCCAGAAGGTGTACCACCAAAAGCTCTTCCATCTTTTCCTGACATCATCTCGCTACCTTGGTTGGAAGCAGCGACTATTGAACTGGACACGCGAAGTGAACCACAACTAGCAACGAATGCAGAGGCATGTGCTATGCTAGCACCACGTCTGAATGTTGTGGTAGATAAAGCTATTGTTACTAAAGCGATGGGATTATCTAACAACAAACCAGCGCAATTACTTTACGATGCGCTTAACTACTCACCTTTAGTTCATACTATTGAAGATATTTTGTGGGAAAGAAAACGCCTATCTTTACGTGATCTATCGATGCATCTATGGGGTGTTGCTCACGAATCGGCAACATATGCAACCGCTATACTTTTACAGCTTGGTGCTGCCGCACGTAAAAGCGTTGATGCATACCCTCTTTTGCCCAACCGTATTCATATACTTGCGCGTCCTACAGATGGGTTAGTTGTGTGTTTAAATAGTGATTGTACTGGACCCGATGAGCGCAAATTGGCTGATGTTGGTTGCGTTTCCGAAGGTATGCGTGACCATTGTCCTTTTTGCAATTATGCTACCCTTTCACTTTATCGCTGTCATCATTGTGGTACCTGGGTGTTGGCAGGAAGCTATGACAAAGAACATGACTACCTTAAACCTACATTTGCTGAGAGTTCTTCTAAAGAAAATACACATCTCACGTGTCTTGTACCTCGTCCACACCCTAATGGCGAACAAATTTCGTTTGACAAGGAAACAGGGGCTTGCGATGGAAGTGGAAAAGAAAAACAATTTCTTTATGCAATAAAAAATTGTTTGCACTGTGGTGAGGAAGCTGAAAGCTGGCGACCATTTGCGCAATCCGCATCTTTGACGCTTTCTATCTTGGCAGAAAGTATTCTAGCAGAGTTACCCGAACATCCAACGAAGTATAACCAGTGGCTTCCTGCTCGCGGAAGACGTGTGCTGGTGTTTAGTGATAGTCGTCAAGGTGCTGCAAGACTCGGTCCTCGCCTTACATATCAACACGAAATCCAGCTGATACGCGCGTCGATGGTGCAATGCTTAAAAGAGTACGCTGTTGATGATGCAAGCCTGCAAGATATTCGCGCTTCTATAGCAAGACAGCAAAACGCATTGCTTCAAACTACACTGACAATACCTCAAAAGCAACGTGCAGAGCGTGAATTAGTCAAATATGAAAAAGAGCTTATTGATGCTCAATCTGGTGGAAAAATGGCAGATTGGGCGCAGGACATGAAGCAGGTAGTGATTGTGCAAGAACTAATTGATAAAGCTACTGCATCACGGCATGAAGCAAAAGATTGGTTGCAACACACACAGCATGAATGGGAAGCGAACACAAAATATATTCATGAGCAACTGAAAACCTTTCTTGCGCGAGAATTCGCAAGACCAACACAGCGTCAGATATCGCTCGAAACAGTAGGATTGGCAGAAGTAACATATCCCAACTTGAACACATTATCTGCACCCACCATATTACTTGGTTCATTACCAACATCTGTAATGCGTGACCGATTAAGCCACTGTTGGACAGCGCTTTTGGCCGCTTTATGCGATACATTACGTACAGATGGGGCAATTACGTTAGGTTCAGATGATGAAGATAAACAGTATTTGTTTAGCAACTTAGTAGGTCACTGGTGTGCTGAAGATAAGGAACTCCTGGCACCTTCCGCACGTTTTGTTGGTGAAACTAGTAAGCAACGTCGGCGTAAATTCGCATCTGAGATAGTGCGAGTATTAGGTGTAAGCGAAGCTGAGATTGATAGATATGCAGTACAACTGCTTACCGAAGCTTTTCGTCAGTTACAAGCAAATGCAGAGAATACTTTAGCGTGGCTAGAGACAAAGCAACAAAGTGCTAAAAATGGTGGAGCAGTGTGGGCGATTAGACTCAAATTTCCAGAACTAGGTTTAAGACGACCACTTACACTCTATCGTTGTCCTACAACGGGCCATATTTGGACTCGTGAAGTAGTTGGTTGTGCTCCAGAAAGTGGATGTAAGAATTTAGTACAAGTAGATGAAGAAACGCTAAACAGTGACCCACGTATCATGCGTCAGCGTCGTGAATTTGCGTCTTCACCTGTTTTTCGTATGGGACTGTGGGCAGAAGAGCACAGCGCACAACTTGCCCCACAGGAGAATCGTCGTTTACAGGACCTTTTTAAGGCTGGCGCACGTAACATTTTGAGTTCGACTACAACGATGGAATTAGGTATTGATATTGGTGGGTTGAACGCCGTGCTGATGGGAAATGTTCCTCCTGGTAAAGCAAACTATTTACAACGTGCAGGTCGTGCAGGTCGTCGTGCTGATGGCTCCTCAATTGTTGCTACATTTTGTCATCCCCATCCTTTTGATAGAGAAGTGTTTTTGCATTTTGATCGCTATCTTGACCGTCAACTACGTAGTCCAAAGGTGTTTCTTGATCGAAAACGTATTGCTATTCGGCATAGTCATGCTTTTCTGTTAGGGAATTTCTTCCGTGATATTTATCCTCCAAATACGCATGTAGGAGCAATGCAAGCCTTCGGAAATATGGGAAGTTTTTGTGGAATGCCGCTTCCTGCAAAATGGGAAAGACAAGCTAATAAACCTTCTCTTGAGGCGTTTTTTTCAACCTGGGAAAAGCCGACACATACGTCTTGGTGGAATCCTACCTCTCAAGAACATGGGCTTGAAAGTCTTTTCTGTACTTATCTTTTCTGGATACGTGATAAGAATGAAGCAAATACACGACCTCAGTTAGAGCACATTCTTGACAAGACAGGTTCATATGACCTTCTTAACGACTGGACTGCATTTCTAAATAGTATTATTGAGAGTTTTAGTGGTGCGGTAAAGAATTGGCGTGATGAGTATGAAGCGATGCTAGCTTTTTGGCAGAAGCTTGAAGTAAATGCATCATTCAATATACGTGCTCAAGCAAATGCAATGCGCTATCAGATGCGAGCCTTATATGAGACAACAGTGATCGAAGCCTTAGCCGATCAGCAGTTTATGCCACGTTATGGATTTCCCATTGGTATGCAAAGACTTAGAGTAATTGTTCCCGATGAGCATCATCCAGACCGTAGTCGTGAGGAAGATCAATATCGCCTCGAACGCAGTGGAATTGTTGCTCTAGGAGAGTATGTTCCTGGCTCGCAGTTATTAGCAGGAGGAAAACTTGTTACTTCTCATGGGCTACTAAAACATTGGACTGGTGCCAACATTGATAATTATATAGGCTTGCGAGGGCAATACGCAACCTGCCTTAATAAACATACATACTACAAAATTAATTCATCTTCCTTAGGGCTTTGCCCTATTTGTGGCGAAGGACAAAAGGAGAGCGCAAAAAACTTTTTGTTGCCTATACATGGTTTTAGCAGTGCTGCATGGGATCCGCCAAAAATTAGTACTGATGTCGAGCGCATTGGTCGTACAGAAAAAGCTACTATTACGTTTGCGCTTCGTGACGGTTCTGCTATAGAAAAGCAAACTCTATTTGGAGGTGTAACAGGACTAGACGCTCTCTATCGTGAAGCAGGAGAACTATTAGTGTACAATCCTGGCGAATACGGACATGGTTTCGCAATTTGCTTGAAGTGTGGCTACGCAGATAGTGAGAAGAAAGTTGGTGAGGGAATAACAATGCTTCCACCATCTTTTGAGCGTCATGCTTCATTGATATCGACAAAAGAGTCCTCGTTTTGCTGGGGTAAGCATGAAAAGACGACGCCTTTACGCAATCAAGTACTTGCTGCACGCCAAATAACAGATGCATTATTGTTAGACTTCTCATCTTGTCTTCTACAATACACGGCAAATTCTGCATTTCTTTCAGTACTTGTTTCAACGCTTGCTCAAGCACTTCACATTAGTGGTGCAAAGTTGCTTGAACTTGATAGCCGAGAACTAGGAACAATAGTTATACCTGCTGGTGACTTGGGAAAAGGGTTAGGGGCAGTGTTGTATGACAATGTTCCTGGAGGTGCAGGCCATGTACGTGAATTACTTTCTCACGGACGAACTTGGTTAGAGGCAACCTATGACACTTTATTTGTTGATGAGCAACATAACATATCATGTGAAACAGCTTGTCTTGATTGTCTATTAACTTTTGACGCTCAGGAAGCAATGAGGCGTGGTTTGCTCAACCGCCGATTAGCAATACAGGTGTTAGATGCTTTGTTACATGAAACAGCACTACCGCCCGTAGAAAAAAGTTCCGGTGGTAGTATCGAAACACATTTTTTAAAAGTGGGTGAAAGGGTACAGCAGAGGAATCTGTCTCTAAAAAGCAATGAAGAGCGTATAAAAGAAGCCCAGCAACAAAGAACAAAGTATAGAAGACGTTCATAAAGAAATCTTTATAGGAGGCTTTTTGGGATTGAATTGCAAGCCTCCTTGAGTGTCTCTTTTAGGAGAGATTGTTAACTCTTACTCCCCCATATGCTCCATCCAATAATGGTGCGTCTTCGCCACTACCGTGATCACGTTCTTCACCTCTTTCTCAACCTCGAAGTTTGGGCCGACAGGCAAGAACAGTGTCACCCCTTCACGTCGCACACACACGTTTTCTACGATGATGGCACGCAACAGCCATAGAGCCATCTCCTCGTTGTCGCACTGCACACCGATCCATCCTAGCCGCTCACTACGTACAATTGGGAGTCCCGTCACAAGGCGTAGGCCGCGCTCGATCTCCGCGAGTACGCGTTCGTAACCCGCCATATCCGACCGGACTTCATCTGGTGGTACAGGCTCTAGCAGCGTATCTCGATGTGGAGGACCACCCGCTAATGCGAGATCACAAAAACTTGTCCACATCTCATTCCAGGCCACTTGCCCATCTTCCTCGTATTGCATAGGAGCAGTACCCATAGGAGCAGAACTCACCTTTTGCCCATCTTGATAGCGTGGAGGCAGAATACTGGACGCACGTTGCGCTGTACCGCGGTCCTTCACATCCGCATAGCTCACGGGAGGAACATAGACATCGGTATCGCACCAATTCAATTCAGCCACATGACCACCAACGATGGTAAAGGTCTCGGCGGGATCGCTCCAGGTCACATACTCGCCTTCGGGCAGTTCAGCAAAGACAGCGGCGAATACTGGGCGACCAGCAATTCTTCGTTCTAGTACATCGGTGTGTATTCTCTTCGCACTCGCAACCCCTTTTAGGCTGACATCAATTTGATAGCCTAGCATATGTGCTTTTGTGTGAATAATAAGCGACCCAACATCCCCTCCGATGTCTAGCACAGCATATCCGGCTTGAACCCGTTTCTCATACTTCTCGACCATCAGCTTTTCTCTCCTCTTAAGTAAAACAAACGAAGAAGCTCGGCAGTTCCAAACCACCGAGCTCCATTGAACCAATTTGGGAATAGTAGTAGCTTAGGCTGGTTCTGACCCTTCTGGATGTGGAATGCTTTGGTAGCCGCCGAATGGACTTCCGAGATACGGGAAATGCTCTTGATAACGGACACCATCTGGGATATGAGGTGGATTGAACTGATCGATTGCTCCTGCTGCCGCATCAGGTGTAAAGCTAGGATCAACCAATGGAATAGTGACGCCTGCCAGAGCACGTAGCTCGACCGTCGTTGTATCATCGAAGACACGACGACCATTCGGGAAGCCAGCTAGGTCGCCCCCGACTACTCCAAGAATGTTAGCGTTCTGCATCGACACTGGTGGTATCGCCATGTTCAGCCGCAGAAAATCCGAAGGAGCAGCACCTGTGTAATTCTGGAAGCCCTTGATTATGCCAGAAGGGATGCCTGTGAGCAAGATTGCTTCCAGGTCCACACGGGGCTTGGTGTAGGCTGCCAGGTGTGGGAAAACTCCTGGATAGAGGATTGGAAGCAAGGTTGACACCTCAGGATGTGCGTAGTACTGCGCAAACTGTGCATCATTATAAGGCGATTGTGAGTTCCAATAGTCCTTCTTGCCCAGAGGTATGATTACCTCGTTGATCAATGGTTCGGCGAGTCGTGAGACCTGTACCCATGGTCCGTTCTCGTCAAGCGTTCCATTATAATCACGCACAATGGCTTTGCGGCGGTAAGCAGAGGCCCAGACACCAATCACGGAGTTGCGGGACATTGGATCTGTAGGATTAGAGCCATCCTTCGTCAGATACCGCTTGGGAACCTGGATCGCGATAGTGTTAACATTGAGTCCCTGCGTATTATTGACTCCGGGCTGAGCAGGTGTTGAGATGAGATGCAGATTCTGGAATGGTCGAAGAGCAAGGAGGTCAAAGACCGCGCCGAGGTCCACATAGAACCCTTCCGCGCGTTGGCCTGCGAAAACAACTTCGCCGCCTGAAAGCGTGTGAACGGCCATATCAGCCAGTTCTTCATAGTTAGGTGTGGAGCGTATACCAACGTTGCAAGGAGGCGAAGCCAGATCGCTTCCCAGGAGAGTCTCGCGACCGTCCTCGTCAATTTTGCGGACAGAATAAAATTGTGGCCTGTTAAAATTCGCGCTCCCGATTGACGTGATCGGACCTGTATTATACAGGAAAGAGTTGGGATTGCGTGTTACTGTTTCAAAACGAAACTCATAGACAATGTCTGCTTTCCCATCACCATCGTTGTCGATGTTGATTTTATAGAGAACATCATCGCCGAATTCAAAGAAAGTTGGGCCACCAGCTGGCTCCTGCAAAGGAATATAGTTACTGATCAGCGTAACGGTATCAGGCTTGTCGGGGCTAACAAATGCGTATGTATCTGTATTATCAGCAACGGGGTCTTTGGAAGTGCCGGGCGCTTCGCGATGTGATGACATTAGTTTACCTCACAATAAATTGAGAATTTCTCAAATATGCACTACATAAATGGACTATCGTGAACTTAAAACTTGCTTTACCAAAGCAGCGTTATGGACAATAATCTCGCTCTCACCAGACAGGATGCTAAGTGTGTCACCGTTTACATTTGCTATGTAAATTGTGGCAGAGCCGCTTGTTGCAACTTCACTGCTTGTAGCACCTGCCGCACTAGCACTCGTGAGTTGCTTACCGGCTAGTGCTGATACGCCAGCGACTGCTGCAACGCCAGCAGAAGTTGCCCACAGCATCGCGCGTCGTGTCATTTTCGCCATTGTACGTTCCTTTCCTTTACGGATATATTCTCTTATAGAGACCGTATGGATACTGTTTCCCATCAGGGAATAATGAAGTGTACGACCGCTGACCGTCCTCTTCTTGATTGAGGCAAGTAGCTTATAATCGTTTGATACCATAGAGAGTATAGATGAAGTCCGATATAGAAGGAAGTGCGAAACGGTTGTGATTCGGTTAAAATCTAGTTGTGATTTCCATTCTTTGTGAAGGTTTCTCTCAGAAAACATTACATCATCATTTTACTTGCTTGCTTTTATGTAATGAACTTGTAAACTCACTCGCATTTTCATCATTTATATGTAACTCTAAGAGGAAGTTTTCTTCTTTAGACGCTTTACCCCGTTATCAGCTATACTATGAACACTATCTTCCGTGTGCGACCACAAAAATGTCTCTCTCGTATTTGTTGAATAAATTATATTACCTATGAAAGGCTAGCTTTCGTGCGGAAACAGCAAACTAGCTTCGTAAAAGGAAGTATCGCGGCAAATATAGCGGTGCTCTTCTTTGGACTTGCGGGCGTCTTAGGAAAATTAAGTGTCTTGCCAGCGCCTCTTATTGTGCTTGGGCGTGTCGTCTTCGCTGGTGCCGTGCTACTCGTCGCTTGCCTATTGCGGCGTACATCATTACGCCCAAAGCGACGACGTGATGGTCTTCTGCTGGTTGGACAAGGTGCCTTGCTTGCCCTACACTGGACGGCGTTTTTCCAATCCATCAACGTCTCCAATGTCGCTATCGGCCTGCTCTCCTTCTCCAGTTTCCCCCTTTTTACCGCCGCCTTAGAACCCCTGCTGCTCAAACAACGCCCCAGTCGTGTACAAATTATTGCCGCGCTCCTTATTCTTCCCGGAATTTACTTATTAGTACCATCCTTTACGCTCCAAAATCGCACCACACTCGGTGTCGCGTGGGGACTACTTGCGGGCGCGACATTTGCTCTGCTTTCAGTTGCCAATCGTTGGCTTGGGCGTAGCTATCCAAGTCTCACCATCAGCCTCTATCAAGATGGCATAGCCGCCCTTGTGCTAGTGCCTGCTCTCTTCCTCACCCCATCAGCAGCACTATGGACTCTCCATGAACTCCTGATCCTGCTCGTATTAGGCATCGTCTGCACCGCTTTGGCTCATACCCTCTTTATCGCCAGTATGAGAAATATCACCGCCCAATCAGCCAGCCTCCTTGCCAGCCTCGAACCCGTTTGGGGTATCCTCTTCGGCATCGTACTTCTCAGAGATATCCCCTCGCTCATAACACTCATAGGCGGCGCTATTATCCTTTGCGCAACCATATTGCCAACGGTCATAAGCAAGTTTTCCACAGAAGAACATACTATTGATAAGAAACGCCTGTAAAGGTCTAATGCCATTACACCCTTTAAGCCATTGAGCACGTTCACGAGATTGATGAAACGTTGCCTTTGCCCAGCCATTATTGTAATATACTCGTAGCGTTGTAGTAGGATTAGAATCCTACAGCTTACATATCTCGATACATCTGTTTGTAGCGTTAGGTGGGTCGCGACCACAAGAAGCATTCGTGTTTGTAGCCTAAGCTCTGCCGCGAGGGGCTCAGTGACGATACCTTTGAGCGGAGCCTCTCGCATGGCTTCTGGAGAGGGCCGAGAGCGATTTGAACCAAAAAGGAGGTGTTTTTGTGTCCCAAAAATGCTCCAAAAAAAGAGCCTCTCGCAAATGCTTGTCTCAACTGGCTTCTGATGCTATACTACAGAGGACGCCCGTGCGGGATGGAGACTCAAGTGGGATATAATGGACATCACTTCCATTCCCTCGTCTAAAAGACAGAGGACGCCCGTGCGGGATGGAGACAATGCATCCCCTCGATGAACAAGCCTACCACTATCAGGTCTAAAAGACAGAGGACGCCCGTGCGGGATGGAGACGTAGATTTGTTATGACATACCGGACATACCGACAGGTAGTCTAAAAGACAGAGGACGCCCGTGCGGGATGGAGACAACATTAGGTCAGATTTCTTAAAAATAACACTCAACGTCTAAAAGACAGAGGAAGACACTGATACATATATACAAATTCAAAAC
>CAXTWV010000122.1:0-12896 GCA_964248005.1 uncultured Ktedonobacteraceae bacterium
GCATGGCTTTCTGTCACTCTCGAAACGGACGATCAAGCTTATTTGAAACATCTTAAGGGTGGTCCACTTTTAGAGAAGCGTTGGAAGCTAGTACAAGCAGCCAGGAATGAAGGCGTACATACACAAATCACCGTTAGTCCATGTCTTCCATACAGCAACATAGAAGTATTTGGTGAACGCTTATTGAATAGTGGTGCAGAGCGTATCGTGGTTGATACAGTTATAGATGGTGACGGTTCAGCAGGGATGCGTACCTCTCGTAGTGCGTTCGCTAAAGCTGAACAGGCATGGGATGATACAACACATGCTCACAAGCTCTATGATTATTTGTGCGAACACGGCAAAGCGCGAGGAATCGAGATTGGTTGGAGCAACGCCGGATTTTGCGGAATTATGCCACGCGAACGAACTGTAGGGGTCTAATTCTATTACACCCTTTGCCCATATCAGCAATGTTTAAGGACGTGTGAAACGATACATCAATCCTGTGAATATGGTCAATTGCCAAAAAGGGTGTAATAGAATTAGACCCCTACAGTTCACGTATCTCATTATCTGTCAAGTTGCATCATCACGTCCTGGCCGGGAGTCGATGGGCGACGAGGACGCGATGAATAGGTCCCTACAGTTCGCGTTCTATCTGTTGTTTCCCCTATCCTCGACCAGCGCAATCAGCTTTTCCAACGGCATATCCGCCATCGAAACCAAACGCAAATCGGCGTGGTCGAGGGGGAGTTGTCCCGTGACGACGTTGGGGATGGCGACGCAGAAGATGTTGGCAGCTTGCGCGGCACGCACGCCATTTGGAGAGTCTTCTAGCACGATGGCTTCACTCCCTGCAATACCAAAGTGTTTTAGCACGTCAAGGTACAGTTCTGGGTCGGGCTTCTTGTGCGTTACTTCGTCACCACAGCGGAGATAGTCAAAGTTGTCGAGTAGGCCGAGGCGTGCGAGGTGATCTGTGACCCATGCACGCGTGGAACTGGATGCTACAGCAAGCTTTAAGCCGAGGCGTTTCGCTTCAGCGATATACATCTCTACGCCGGGTAGGACTGTTTTGAGTGCGAGGAGTTCACGATTACGCTCGCGACGACGTACTGTGATGTCTTCGCGCTGAATCGTGCGCCCAACTTGCGCTTCCAGGTAGCCAAAGACATCGAACGCTTCAATGCCACTACCAATCGCGGTTGCATATTGGTCAAGGGGCAGTTGTGCGTTATGTTCCGCATAGACCTCTTGCCACGTTTGAAACTCTGGCTCTTCTGTATCTAAAATGAGTCCATCAAAATCGAATATAAGTGCGTGTATCATGCTCTACTTTTTTGCCCTTCTTTGTTTCTCTTTAGTGTCCCTATTGTACACCTAGAAGTGGTTATTTGGTACATAGTATAGGTATTTTGCTAGCGACAAAATATTCGTCACCAAAGTGCTTGCAAATCCGTTAGATACAAGTATACTATCACTTTAAGACCCAACTCAAAACTACTTATGAAAGGAACGAACATGTCACGGGAGGTCATTCCACCAGCAGCCCGAAGTTTGCCAAATACAACCATTTTAATTGTGGAGGATGATGCAGACATTGGGCACTTTCTGCAGCAGCTGATCGAAGAAGAGACGCCATATAACACCGTCGTGATAGATGATGGTCTGACCGCGTTAGAAAAGGCTCCCCATATCCGTCCCTGCCTCATGCTACTTGACTACCGCCTGCCTGGAATTAATGGCTTAGAACTTTATGATCGTCTTCGTGGGAAAGAAGATATTCAGCATGTGCCAGCGATCATGATGAGCGCGACGCTACCGACAAAAGAGCTTCAGCAGCGCGGTATTCATCAGTTGCGCAAACCTATGGATGTTGGGGGTGTTCTGCGCATGATCGCACATGCAATGGCAACCTACGAAGAGCAACAATACGCCTAGCCAGCAATGTATCCTCCGTGTAGTTGACGAACTGGTTGTAAACGTGATATCACTATATTACAAATTCAAGCCAACAACGGGTCTGGAGGTGAGAAAGAATCATGGCAAATAAAGAGCAAAAGAAGACGCAGAAAGTTGCGCCTAAATCAAACAAGCAAAAGAAAGAGGCGGCTAAAGAAAAGAAAGCCGCTAAAGAGACAGGTGGCGGCATTTCACTTAAGAAAGAGTAGGGATGTTTCTACACAAAAAGTGTCCTCATGCAATGGCGTGAGGACACTTTTTGTGTAGAGACATTGTATGGATATTGCTTGCAAAAGCTTGACACTCTTGTTACAATGCGGGTAATAGAATGCCTTGTATTAGCGTACACGCTTGCCTTCTTGAAAGGCAGGATTTGAGGAGGGTTGCATGCAGCCAATGTCCCACGACGCCCACAATCGTGAGCTAGCCCAGGAACAATGGGTAGAGCGGGCCACCAGCAATGCACGACCAGAGGTGTACGAAAAGCAAGAAGACCAGTGGGCCGTACTCCGGCACGAGGTGGAGGAAGCAGGTATGAATCAGCACAACGAGCGGACACGACCAGACTGGAATGTGCGAAATACTGACGGAGATGCGTCACCCCAATTTGTACAATCCCCTTTCGACCCCAGGATGCAAGGACAGCATGCCGTTGATATTGTTGTCGTCGGCGTCGGCGGCGGCGGAATGAATGCAATTAACCGTATGATGAGCGCACGTGTACGTGGTGTGCGTTTTGTCGCCATGAATACAGATGCACAAGTACTCAGCTTATCACCCGCCGCGGACCGTGTGAGCCTCGGTCATCAGCATACAAAAGGCTTGGGCGCAGGTGGCAATGCGGCGGTTGGTATGCGTGCGGCAACTGAAAGTACAACAGATATTCAAGCGGTACTCGGAAATGCTGATCTCGTCTTTATCGCTGCTGGTATGGGAGGTGGCACAGGCACTGGTGCGGCCCCAGTGGTCGCCTCTATCGCGAAAAAGATGGGCGCACTCACGGTTGGCATCGTCACATTGCCATTTACGTTTGAGGGAACACGCCGCCGACGCATCGCGCAAGATGGCATCTCAGGACTCAGCGCGGAAATCGACGCGCTCATCACCGTTCCCAATGATCGACTCCTTTCGACGGTGGGACGTGACCGCAACCTTTCCGACGCGTTCAAAATCGCGGATGATGTGTTGCGACAGGGTGTGCAGGGTATCGCGGAGGTTATCAACGTACCAGGGATGGTGAATGTTGACTTTGCCGATGTACGTAGCGTGTTGCGAGAAGCTGGAACCGCACTGATGAGTATTGGGCAAGGACAGGGACGCAAACGAGCACAACAAGCGGCGGAAGAGGCTATCGCGGGAGGCTTCCTGAACGTGACCATTCGTGGCGCGAAACGTGTGCTCTTCAATATTAGTGGTGGTGAGGACATGACACTCTTCGAGGTCAACGAGGTCGCCGAGCGTATTGGTCTGGCAATTGACGATGCCGCCGATATCACCTTTGGTGCTGTCGTTGATCCATCTTTGCATGATGACAGTATTCGTGTCACCTTGATCGCGGCTGGTATGGAGGAATTGCACACAGTGCGGCTACAAGCGGTCCGACCAGAGCAGGTTCAGCAGCGTCCAACACCACCACCACAACAACAACAACCTGCACCGCAGCAGCGTCCCGCCGCGTATCAGCGACCAACGCCACCTGCACCACCGCCTCCTTCGCCTCAATCACAAGGAAGGCAGCAACGTAGCTTGGAAGACCTGCGCGGTCTCCGCAGTCTCGGTCGGCGGCAGGAACAGCAAGCCGAGGAAGAAGCTATCGACGTTCCACCTTTTTTGAAGCGACATGAGTAGATCATGCAACGAATAACCAACGAACGGGAGAAAAGTGGCTAGTTGATATATCGACTAGCTACTTTTCTCCCGTTCGTTGGTTATTCGTTAGAGGTCTCGGTTATATCAGGAGAATCGGCTACACGCCCGCGTTCGCCGCCCTTTTTCCCAATCTTGGAATAGAACTCAGAGCCTTGTTGACGCTTGGTCGATTCGCCGCCTTTTTTCCCGATCTCGGCGTAGAATTGCTGACCACGCTTCTCTTTTACAGACTCACCACCCTTTTTCCCGATCTTGGAATAGAATTCAGGGCCATACTTCTCGCGTACTGCCTCGCCTCCGTGTTTTGCCTTCTGTGATCCTGGTTCAGGGCCACGTTTGTTGTTCGCCATTGAAAGTCCCGCCTCTCTTAAACTCCATACATCCCATGTACCCAACTATTCAGCGGTGAGACATCCTGCTACATCCTTTAGCCTCATATCAGGAACATCTCGCTGCTTCCTTACTGCGACTGATGCTCTCGTCGTGCCAGCGCTACCCGGTTGGCAATCAACGCCGCCGTACTTCCCGCGCCAACTCCATTATCAATATTGACTACGGAGAGACCTGGGGCGCACGTCTGCAACATCGAAAGCAACGCGGCAACCCC
Organism: uncultured Ktedonobacteraceae bacterium; assembly: GCA_964248005.1. Classification (GTDB taxonomy): domain Bacteria; phylum Chloroflexota; class Ktedonobacteria; order Ktedonobacterales; family Ktedonobacteraceae; genus JBBQVS01. The sequence goes on from CAXTWV010000122.1 coordinate 4,421, forward strand.
TTTGCCGCCCATGCCATAGCCAATAGACGTTGGAAGACCGATAACAGGAACTGGAACCAGCCCCGTGACAACCGAAGGTAACGCACCATCCATACCAGCAGCGACAATAATCACATCGACATTGCTAGCCAAAAGGTCCCGTAGCGGTGGCAGAAGACGATGAAGTCCCGCGACTCCCACGTCATAGATTGAGGTGATCGTACATCCCATTTCCTCAGCGATGAGGGCTGCCTCTTCCGCGACAGGCATATCTGATGTGCCCGCGCTAATAACCCCTACGTGACCGCCCGTAGTTTGACGTACATACGTCGGTGCATAGATCACCATTGCATGTGCGGCCTCTCGCATACGAATTGGATAGTCGTGAAACGCCTCCCGCACAACCGCAATGGACTCTGGGCGCAGCCTGCTAAGAATTGCTCGTCCCGAACCCGCGAGCAGTCCTTGCGCCATTGCCAGGATTTGCTCGTTCGTTTTCGTCTCGGCGAGAATGACTTCTGGTATGCCCTTCCGTCGCTCTCGACCCGCATCAGGGCGTATCTCAATTGGAGATGTACGTTGCTCCTGTTGTGTATAATAAGAAGAGCCTTGCTTAAATTGTTCAGAGTCAAGCAATTGGCTCAAAAGTTCCAATTGTTCGTCAGCTCGATAATCCACGGATTTGTACACCTCGGAAAGTTTTTTTCACAATGACTAGTTACTGCACGGTTGCCATCTGTAGTGTAGCACAACGGCACGCAATCGACAATAGAAGATATCAGATATTAACACGATTTTCACACGTACTACAAGCACATTGTAGAGCTTGCGTGTTCACTAGTGGTCTATGCTATACTGTACGCTGGTTTACAAACACTGTTCTGTGGGGATTTAAACATATGATACATTTTACGAACAATAGATATCGCATACTTTTTTCGCTTTTCTCGTTGGGATTACTCCTGATACTCGCGGCTTGTGGGACGACTGCTACTCAGCTCAAACCACAGCAACCGATTGTGGTAAATAAATCGTTTCAATCACAAGTGTCACCAGTACCAGCCGTCCCAACGTACCGTTGTGGTGCGTGGGCCGGCAATAATGCACCGGGATCTTATAGTACAGTGACCGTGTATGCTAAGCTTGTCGCAAAGGATGTGCAAGGCGTTGCTGGTGCGACGGCAAGCGCAACAGCAAACTTTAGCACAGGTAATTTTCCGCTTGACCAGCAACCTGTGAGCGACGCTGGTGGCTATGTTATGTTCACTCTTCCTTTACAGGGTCGCCAACCGCGTCTTACGCCAGCCACTGTTGCGGTTAGCTTTAGCGTCGCTGGGAAAACAGTTCAGTGTTCGCCTGCGTTTTTTACTCCAACGTAGGCTTCTGACAGGTGGGGCAAAAGTGTGTGCTACGTTGCGCCACGACAATACGCTCGATGGGCGTACCACAACGTACACACGGCGTGCCATCTTTTTGATAGACATGCACATGGTTATAGTTATCGCCAGCCTCACCCCACAGGTCCCGGTAATCGTTGAAGGAAGTACCACCATGCTCAATGCCGTTCGTGAGGACGGTGATGATTCCTTCGTGCAGTGTATGTATCTCTTCTGGAGTTAACGAATTAGCACGACGTAGTGGATGTAGACTCGCGTAAAACAGGGCTTCGTCCGCATAGATATTGCCCAAACCAACCACAAGGTCTTGTGCCAGGAGAGCAGGTTTGATACTCGTCTTGCGATGGCTCAAAGCATCAGCAAATTGTTCTGATGTGAATGTTCCATCAAGTGGCTCTGGTCCAAGTCCGGCAAACGCCTCTGCTTCCTGGTTCCGAGGCCATAGTTCAACGCGTCCAAACTTACGTGGGTCAGTGAACAATAACCGTTCGCCATCGGTAAAATTGAGGCAGACGCGACAATAAAATGTCTGGGAAAGCGTAATTGGTCGTGTCGCAACGCTAACAGTGTCTTCTGTCGTTGGCTCTGTCTGCTTAAATGCTGGCCCCTTGACATTCCATATTGTCAGGTCGGTTTCGCGCAGACTTGTATCAATGTCCCAGCCAGTCGGCAATAAGAGGAAGTTGCCTGTCATACGACGATGGATGGACAAGAAAAGGTTCCCGCTCAAGTCGATTAACAAAAATTTACCACGGCGCCGTACTCCTTCAATGGTACATCCCGCGACTTCGGCAAGAAAATCAGCAGGGTCAGGATGTCCTATTGTTCGCTCCCAAAACACTGCGGCATCTTGAATAGTTTTTCCAACGACAGTGGCACGGAGTTGGCGTGCGGTATATTCGACTTCTGGTAATTCTGGCATGACTTTTTCTTCTGTTCCTCTATCTGTTATACTGAATGTCTAAGTGGTACATCTGCTAAGTAAGGGACGCGCACATTGCTTCGCTCGTGCGGAGGACGCGATACATCGGTCCCTACCATCTCTAAAGAAAGGCGTAGCAATGCGGCGACGCTGGCAAGCATGGCAATGGCTCATACTCATTTTCGGGTGTTTCTGGATACTCTTTGCCATTGTAATGATTATTGGCGATTTTCCTTTTTTTATTATTAGCATCGCCCTGACGACGATTGGCGCACTTTCCGCGCTCGTCGTAGCACTCGCATGGGCATTTCAAAATAATGTATGATTAGGATACAAGCATGATCGACATTTGTCTACTAGGAACCTGCGGCATGATGCCACTGCCTAATCGTTGGCTCTCATGTGCGTTGGTACGCAGTGGCTCAACACTCACGCTTATAGATTGCGGCGAAGGCACGCAGATACCCTGGAAATCATTGGGATGGGGCTTTCGTCAGTTGGGTGCAATCTGCCTGACGCATATGCACGCAGATCATGTCGCGGGTCTCCCTGGTGTCCTCTTTATGGTTGCCCATGCGGGACGAACCGAACCACTCGATATTTATGGTCCCGTTGGAACAACATATGTTGTCGAAGGACTACGACGTATAGCGGCTGAACTGCCCTTTCCAATTTCCATTCATGAACTTAAAGGCGGCGAGACATTTGACCTCCCCGGTGATTTACATGGCTCATGTGTTGCCGCATCACATGGCATTCCTTGTCTTGCCTACCGTGCCGAGCTTGCACGCAGACCTGCATTTCAAGTAGAGAAGGCAAAGGCACTTGGTCTGCCTGTACAACTCTGGTCACGCCTGCAACATGGTGAGACGCTTGAGTACGATGGTTCCATTATTCGACCAGAGCAAGTGCTCGGCGACCCGCGTCGTGGCATCTCGTTTGCCTTTATCACCGACACACGTCCCACAAAAGCACTCGCCAGGCTCGCTCACGACGTTGATCTACTCATCTGTGAAAGTATGTACGATAATCCAGAGGACATTCCACTTGCCCGCGCTCATGGTCACATGTATGCCGAAGAATCTGCTGGCATAGCACGCGATGCCGTTGCCCATGCACTTGTTTTGACACATTTTAGCCCCAAGATTACTGATTCTTCACAGGCGGAGAAAGCAGCCCGACGTGTTTTTCCTAATACAAGGGCTGCACGAGATGGTATGGTTGTGACGCTGGATTTTGCTGAATCGTAGGGGTCTAATTCTATTACACCCTGTGGGCAATGACCCATTTTCACAGGATTGATGAAACGTTGCGTATGTCCTGCAAAAATTGTGTGTTGCTCACAGGGTGTAATAGAATTAGACCCCTACATTGTTAGCTCGCCTCCGAAAATTGCTCTTGTGACACATTCCCTCCAAGATAACGATCCAGGAAGCCGATAACGCGATCAATATATTTCTGTCGGTTTTCAAAGTAGATACCACAGTGATCGGCGTTGGGGTCGAGCCACAACTCTTTGGGTTCATGTGCGGCTGCATACAAGAGTTTGGCATCTTCCGGGTTCACAAGGCTATCCTTTAGGCCGTGAATGAGAAGCACAGGACGTGGCGCGATACGCCCGATATCACGCAATGGCTCAACCTGATTGAAGTGATATCCTGCACGTAACCAAAGTAAGAGGTCTGTCAGCCAATCGAAGAGGGCGAATGGCAGATGGATCGTCCGTCGTACTGAATACTCGATAGCAGTTCTATGTGTGGCAAAACCGCTATCCGCCACCAATGCCTCTATTTCTGGCGTTCTTGCAGTTGCCATAATCGCTATTGAGGCACCCATCGAATAGCCAACAGCACCCAAACGATTTTGAGGAGCACGTTGTTTGGCGTATGCGACCGCGCCAAGAAAATCGTTCATCTCACGATAGCCGAGTGTGACACGTTCACCCACAACAGTGCCATGACCATAATATTCAAAGGCTAGCACGTTGTAGCCAGCCTTCCATAATTGTCCGCTCATACCCAGCACATCGGAACGACGACCACGATAGCCTGGACACACAAGAATAGTTGCCGTTGCCTCTGGATGTGCAATGTACCAACCCGTCACTTGATGCTCAGCGTGTAAAGAGGGAAATGTCACCTCTTCGGCGGGGAGGTTCAGTTCAAATGGTGTGAAGGTGTACATATCCGCGAAGTTATCAATACGCTTTGGGCGTGTCAATGTGTTCACAATGTAGGCCGCAACCCCTAATAAGACACTTACTATCCCAATACTTCCGCCTAAACTCCCAACAAAGATTTGTTTTAATGAAGGACGAGGAAATCGTATATGTATAGGAAACATACTCTCGCCAACCTTTCTACTAGACGATTGGCATCATAACTAATGATGTATTTACTACTACGTACAACACCAACCCTCGCTCTTTTATGCCTTGTGTATGGTGACAGGCCCTTTCATCCACTACACGACATGGACACGTCAACAGTATATTCTTTTTGGTTATCAAAATCATAGAAATCATATATTGGACTTATGAAACGAAGCACCGTATACTTTTGTTATGAAGAAGGATACTGTAGGGACCGATGTATCGCGTCCTTCTCGTCGGCAATCGGTTGGCAAGAAGGACATGATACATCGGCCCCTACAGACGACACATGCATATGAATATATCAAATTAGATTAACGCACAAATCCGATGAGGCAATAGATATGACAATACATACATCCCAGCCTGATCCTCTTACCACAGAAGAGGCACAGAAACGGCAACAACAAGAGACAAAAGCGAGTAAATTTGCAACTCAGGCTATAGGGTGGGTGCTACAAGGCGGCGTTATCATCAGTGCCCTTGTTATTGTCATCGGCCTTGTGTTACTTCCAACGCAACCAGGGGGCTTATCGCCGGAGCGACTACTCAGGTTCCCACAAACACTGTCTCAAGTTTGGGCAAGCCTACTCGCTCTACGACCGCAAGGCATTATCGCGCTTGGCCTCCTGCTGCTCATCGCGACTCCGGTCCTTCGTGTCGCGGTTTCCGTTGTCACATTCGCACTTGAAAAAGACCGTAAGTATGTGGTTATCACCCTCATCGTCCTGGCAATTCTGTTATTCAGTATCTTCTATCTTGGTAGCACAGCGATGAGCCAGCAGCGTAGCGAGGTTCAGCATTTCAATTTCTCGCTACTGATAGTCATATTGATCTTTGTTGGTTCGATTGCGGCGGGTCTGCTCGGATCACTTGTGGGACTGGGCGGCGGTGTACTCATCGTGCCCTTGCTTACACTCGTCTTCAAGTTGCCAATTTCTTTTGCCATCGGAGCCAGCATCATCTCGGTTATCGCGACCTCAAGTGGTGCGGCGGCGGCCTATGTACGCGACCACTTGACCAATATGCGTGTGGGTATGTTCCTGGAGCTAGCAACCACGATTGGGGCGATTAGTGGAGCATTCTTAGCGGGCTTGCTAGCTCCTGGTTTGCTCTCAATTGTCTTTGGAATCATTCTTCTCATCTCGGCAGCACCAATCCTCTTTAGAATTGGAGAGGAATTGCCGCAAGGAGTGAAAAATGATCGCTGGGCTAGCTGGCTGCATCTCTCAGGGTCGTACCCGGACCATCATCTAGGCAAGGATATCCCCTATCAGGTCACACGTACTCCTTGGGGTTTGGGCATGATGTATGTTGCGGGTCTTATCTCAGGATTGCTGGGTATTGGAAGTGGCACATTCAAGGTGCTCGCACTCGATAGCCTGATGCGACTTCCGCTGAAAGTTTCTACCACAACCAGTAACTTTATGATTGGTGTTACAGCAGCAGCAAGCGCGGGCATCTATTTCTCGCGTGGTGATATTCCACCACTTGTCGCGGCTCCGGTCGCGCTTGGTATCCTCATTGGGGCATTAGGCGGTGCTCGCTTGCTAGAACACTTGAGCAACAAAACACTGCGTTACATTTTTCTGCCTGTCATCGCGATTAGTGCGATTGAAATGATTCTGCATGGAGCGGGTATTGGATTTTAACAAATTTTCTTATGTTCTATATAACCCCTATTTTTCTATTACTAGTTACTTGATAACGCCTTCATCAACTCGTTCACACAATTTCTTATCATCACGAGTGTTATGAGATTCGTATCAGGAAAACTACGTTGCATGTCGGCATCTGTTGTAGCCTGCAAGTTCTCCATTGTGACATATTCTTGTGCTAAGTCACTCGCAAGAGAAATACCAATACCACATTTATTAACAAGTGTAAGAGACGAAAGGTAGTGTTGTCTTGTGGTTGGCTTTAAGTTCTTAATATCTTGTCGTCTAGTAAATATTGCTTTTAGCTCTGCTGCAAGATCATCTACTGCATGTTTTTTTGAAAGTGGTTCATCAAGATACTGTACATTTTTATAGGATAGGCGGATAACTCCTGCTAAATCGGAGAGATGTTTTCCGGTACCCTCACGCTCTAGTAGAAAAAGAGGTCGCTTAGGCTTTCTCCAGTACATATATCCTAATTCCATCATCACATTAGCATTAAGATTGGATATGTCAGCGATACTTACATCGGCTAGTTGCATCCAATCACCTACATTTTCCGCTATAGTGGAGGCAAAGATAGTATCATCTGCACGCACAACTTGCCAATAGTAAGGATGTTGCTCAAATATAGAACGAATAGCAGGCAAAAGCACCGTTTTATAAGCAAACTCCTCATCTTCAAATGGCAAAGCAACAAAGCACACAATATGCTTAGGTGAGCTTTTCTTTGATAACTGATCACTGCTCATTCTTTTCCTCCGCTTTTTGCTGATTTCAATAGTATACAATGTAAAAAATCAGAATTGTTTAAAATAATAACATTGTTACACTTTTTGTTACTGAGGACTTCTAAAGCATTTCTGTTAATAAAGATGCAAAAATCTTACCTTATATTTCTGTAGTCTTTTGTACCATCTAATAACTTTTGAACAGCCTGTTGGTATCCAACAATAATAACAGGCATCACTTCAATGCCATCTTCGGATAGACGACGTGCGATTTCTTTACTATCAGTAGTGACAAAATCTTCCATCGTCTTACACATTTCTGCACATGCATCTGCGATTTCGCTAGCCCAATAAAAATCACTATTCCTTAATACCAAAGGTGAAAGATAATGATAATCTTTAGCCGCATTGAAACTTTTAACTTCTGGCCTCTGAAAGCCTTTCCTTAATTTTTCCGTAACATCTTCGATAGCATGTTCTATAGATTTATGTCTTTCCTGCTCTTTTAGTGAAATAAAATCTTCTATTGCATTTTTACTATCTCCAACTGGATAATTTAAAAGAGGTATTTCGTCTCTTATCGGTATCATACGTATAGTATCTTCCCGGCCTAGAGCGAAAAGAAGGGACCGTTTACCTTTTTTCTCTTTACTAGTACGTTCATCTAAGCGGGCTAATTCTCCATGCATAATAGCATTGTCATCAGAAACATCAACAAGATATACTTTTGCATATTTTTTCCAAGCATCTATGTTCTTAGCTATATCTGTGGAGTAGCGTCCATCATGAGAATATGCTATTTGCCAATAGTAAGGGTATTTCTCGAAGATATTACGTAACGCCTGCAACAACACATCTTTGTAGTAGTCAAAACTTTGAGCACCATTAAACGGAAGAATAGCCAAACAGATAATATGCTTAACCTTGTTATCTGAGTAAGTATGAGGCATCATTTCTTGGTCTGTAGCAGGAGAAACTACTCTGAGGCGAGCACGATCAGAGGATTTGGGTGGTTTTCGAGGGGAGTCGGACGAACTCATACATCAACTCCTTATAGTAACAAGACAGCTAATTCATAAAATGACCATTGCTCAGATGTCTAGGTATACTTCTAAAAGGTTGACCATACAACGTGACTTTCGTTATCAAACATACGTCAATAAGACGATTTCCTTCCTGCCAAGAACGAGAAAATCGTCTACCCCTTATAAATGATCTTCTATATATAAGTTGTCTCTCCCTTAAAAGGGATTGTATCTTTCTTATGTTATTTCGTCAAGTATAATTTTTAGCGATTATGGTTATACTTTTGATAGGTTTATTAAAATGCGTTACAGTTCATATCTTCTATCGTTCTATTAACCGAGAGGCTGACACTGCTTCTCATAACGAAACGGATTTCGTAGGATTGAAAACAT
>CAXTWV010000123.1:0-12890 GCA_964248005.1 uncultured Ktedonobacteraceae bacterium
CCTCTATCCATCATATAATGACTGTGCTTTGCTAGGAAAGACGAGAGTCTATGGCTATAAGAATTTCATATAAGAGTAGGTATGCGATCCTCTTCTCACTCATCTGTTCAACTTGCAAAAAACTTGTATGAGCGTATGTTGCTCACAAGGCTTGTTGACGAATATATTTGCCAATTGTACACAGAAGACTCAACAACTCCGTTTGTGAGTTGTCGTGGTTATGAAGCTGCGCAAGTTGGGAGTGCGGTGTGCATCCAAGTGGGACAAGATTTTACGTTACCCCACTATCGCGATCTGGGTGTTGTTATGGCTATAGGAATGTCGCCATATGAGGTCTTTTGCACTTACTTACAGAGTCAAGCAACCGGAAACCAGGAAGCAGGACAGGTTGATTGGAGTTATCATAAGCATAATACAGTTACGGGGTCCGCACCTGTCGCAACACAGATTCTCCATGCCGCAGGGATTGCATTCGCCTCGAAATTACGCAAGGTGCCCGTTATCACTATCGCCTATTGTGGTGATGATGTGGTGACAGAAGCGGATTTCCTTGAAGGCATACGTTTTTCGACTCATCATTCCCTGCCTATTATTTTTATTTGTGAACATAGTTGTCAGGGCACGAATTCAAGTAAAGCCTCTTGTCTCGCGGTAGACGTACTACCTGACGCCTTAACCCACTATGCTATCGAGGGAACTGATGTGCTTCATGTCTATGAAACAATGCAACATGCTATAGAACATGCGAGAGAGGGGCATGGGCCGGTTTTGCTTGAGGTATTCGTTTCACCTACTTCATTTCCTCAGCAACACGTAGACGAAGGTGTGCAGGACCCACTTGTGCATTGTAAATATGTGCTTCAAACCGAAGGTGAGTGGGACGAAGAATGGGCAACGCAGCTTCACTTGCGGCTTCTTACAGAAGTTGAGCAAGCGATGCACGATGCGTTACGTGACACCCATACATAACGAAAAGAGACATCAGTTCTCTTAAACATAGATAGGAGATTTTCTCTATGCAGAATGCTATTTTCCCTGTTACCCTTTTCTATGGTGGAGATTATAATCCTGAGCAGTGGCCCGAAGCTGTGTGGACCGAGGATATGCGGCTGATGAAACTGGCCCATGTTAATATGGCATCCATCAATATTTTCTCGTGGGCAATGCTCGAACCTAAACCAGAGCACTATTCCTTTGAACAATTAGACCGCATCATGGACATGCTGGCACAGAATGGTATCGTCGCCGATCTCGCAACAGGAACAGCATCGCCGCCAACGTGGATGAGTCGTCTCTATCCCTCGATGCTACCAGTAACACGTAATGGGAGGCGTATGTCGCATGGTTCGCGGCAACATTATTGCCCGAATAGTCCCGATTTTAGGCGTAAATCAGGGGCATTAGTCCAACAGCTCGCCGAACGCTATGCAAAACATCCTGCGCTTACGATGTGGCACTTGAATAACGAGTATGGTTGTCATACGCCCGTGTGTTATTGCGATAATTGTGCTGAGGCATTTCGCGTCTGGCTACAAGAACGCTATCAATCGCTAGAGGGCGTTAATACAGCGTGGAGTACAAGTTTTTGGAGCCAACACTATTACGATTGGGAAGATATTCTGCCACCACGCGTCACGCCTGCGCAAAACAATCCAACGCAAAGCCTGGACTACTGGCGTTTCATGTCTGACTCAATTCTTGGATGCTATCGTGTTGAAGAGGATATACTACGCGCAATCACGCCTACGGTTCCACTCACAACAAACTTAATGGTTGGCTTCAAGCCTGTTGATGGCTTCGCATGGGCACCGCATATGGATGTTGTCTCATTCGATATGTATCCTCCGATTTCTGCACAAGCTTGGGAAGTTGCCTTTCCGCATGACCTTATGCGTTCGCTCAAGGGTGGCAAGCCCCATTTGGTCATGGAGCAGAGTCCGAGTCAGGTCAACTGGCAGCCGCAAAATCCGCATAAGCGTCCTGGTCGGATGCGTCTGCACAGCTTGCAAGCACTCGCACACGGGGCTGATGGCGTGCTATTCTTTCAATGGCGACAATCGCAAGCAGGTGCTGAACAGTTTCATAGTGCGATGGTAACGCATGAAGGCAGCGAACATACACGCATTTTTCAGCAAGTAGCACAGGTGGGAGCAGACTTACAAAAACTCTCATCAGATATCGTTGGTTCCCGCATTCCCGCTCAAGTGGCGATTGTGATGGATTGGCAAAACTGGTGGGCTGTCGAATATCTACCAGGGCCAAGTAACCGCTTGCACTATTGGGAGCAACTCTTAACCTACTATCGCGCATTCCACAAGTTTAACATCGCGGTCGATGTTGTCTCACCCGATAGCGACCTGAGCAAGTACAAGCTGGTCGTTGCCCCTCTGTTATACATGTTGCGTCCAGGAGTTGCCAAAAACTTTGAGCAATTTGTCGAGCGTGGTGGCACCTTCTTGACAACCTTCTTCAGCGGCATTGTTGATGAGAGTAATCATGTTGGCTTGGGTGGATATCCTGCTGAACTACGTAAACTGCTTGGTATCTATGTTGAGGAGTTTGACCCCTTGACGCCAGAGATGACGAATCAGATTGTTATTCAAGAAGGTGCGTTGCAAGGAACGTATCCCGCAACACTGTGGGGTGAACTTATTCATTTGGAGGGCGCACAAGCCCTCGGTGTCTTCGCCAACGACTATTACGCCAATAATCCCGCCTTGACGGTCAATTCTTTCGGGCAAGGACACGCTTACTATCTCGCTACACAGAGTAACAATGAACTGCTCGACAAACTTACACAACAACTTTGTCAGCAAGCAAACGTTTCACCAGTATTGGAAGCACCTGTAGGCGTTGAAGTCACGAAACGCGTAAGAGCCGATGGCAAGAGTGTGTATTTTTTGCTCAATCATACTGAACAGGTACAGCAAGTGATGTTGCCAAGCGGGAATTTTGTTTCGTTGCTCGATGGGAAGGATGTTACAGGGCAGGTTGGGGTGGGTGCAGTGGATGCAGTAGTTTTGTTGAGCGAATTGTAGGGGTCTAATTCATTACACCCTCGTTTGGCTTCTCATGCGCGACGAGGGTGTAATGAATTAGGCCCCTACAATTCATTCCTATTCAATCATACCAAACAAGTTGTTCAGCGACTCGGCGAGAGTTGGATGAGCAAATACGCCCTCTTCCAAAGCGGTGTAGGGGAGTTTACCCATCATAGCGATTTGGAGCATTGCCATAACTTCGCCACCATCCATGCCCAGGATAGCACAGCCGAGAATGAGCTTCGTGTCTGGGTCAACGAGAACTTTCATCACACCTCTTGGCTCGTCAACCTCAAGCGCACGTGCAACGTAGTTCATAGGCATCTTAGCGACTTTGTAGTTTTTGCCTTGCTGCTTTGCTTCGGTCTCACTAAGTCCAACACGCCCAAGCTGTGGATCAATAAACACGGTATAGGGAACAAGACGACCTGCGATGCTTGCATTGCCATGCTCGATCAGGTTGGTACGGATAATGCGGAAATCGTCATAGGAAATGTGGGTAAATGCTGGCGGACCCTTCACGTCGCCAAGTGCATAGATGCCCGGTACGTTTGTTTCTAAGGTATCATTGACCTGAATATAGCCCTTTTTGTCAACCTGCACACCTGTTGCATCGAGGTTCAACTTGTCCGTATTCGGTGTTCGGCCCGTTCCCGCGAGTAAGTGTGAACCACTGAGAGTACGCTCACCATCAGGCGTTTTGACAACTAGCTGAATGGTGCCGTTTGCGTCTTTTGTGACATGTGATGTATTGGTTTCAAGCAAGACCTCGATACCATCTTCACGCAAAATCTTCGCCACTTCCTCAGCAATGTCAGGGTCTTCGCGTGTCAACAATTGCTTGCCACGCTGCACAATTGTGACCTTGCTCCCGAAGCGACGGAACATTTGCCCAAATTCTAGCCCGATATAACCACCACCGATAATCAGTAGGTGTTCAGGTACAACATCGAGTTCCATGATCGAAGTAGAATTGAGGTACGGAACGTTCTCTATGCCTTCCAGATGTGGCACCGATGGACGCTCACCTGTGTTAATAAAGAACAAGTCTCCGGTAAGTTGCTGCACGCTTCCATCATTGAGGTGTACTTCAACAGCTTTAGGACCAGTAAAGGCAGCCTCACCCATGAGCAAATCTACATCCTCGGACTTTTCGATGCGGCTCTGACTGCCATCGCGAAAACTGTTTACAATATCACGTTTACGCTTCCTGACAACAGTCATATCAACGCTGATAGGTCCAGTGTGTACGCCCAAATCGGCACCGCGTCTTACAACATACGCGGCTCTGGCACTGGCAACCATTGTTTTTGTAGGTGTACAGCCTTCATTGATACATGTACCACCTACATGTTCACGCTCGATAATCACCGTTTTTTTGCCTGCTTGTCCTAAAGCGGTCGCGAGTGGGCCACCTGATTGTCCTGCACCAATGATGATAGCATCATAATGGGTTGTTGTTGCCATGTTATTTTATCTCCTTATCGAACTAGGGTGTGATTATGCAAACGAATAAATGAAACAGAATATGTCCTCGTAGGGACCGATTGATCGCGTCCCAAGATAAGTTGGGAGGGGGACACGTTGGCACAAGCAATCATCGCCGACACGTTGCCCCTCCATCGCCCCCATCTTGGGACGCGATCAATCAGTCCCTACGAAGGTGGAAGACGCTGATCTTCTTCTGCTGTACTTCTTTGAGTGCGTAATACCGCGTGCTTTTCGTTGAGTAAAGCATCCATGACACGCTGTCTATGTTTGGGTAGTGTGTTGACAGGCATAGCTTCTGGCACGAAATAGCGACATTCACGTGACTCGTCGGTAGCAGTCAGGATGCCGCTAAGCGTGCGACACAAAAAGGTCAGAACAATCTCTTGTTTTTGCGGCTTTGAATAGACGCCCACAAGATGATCCACCTCGACCTCAAGTCCAGTTTCCTCGCGTACCTCACGACAGACGCCCTCTTCGACGGTTTCCCCTAGTTCTAATCCACCGCCCGGAAGGTTCCACCAATCAGTATCACGTCGCAATGCCAGTAAAATTTCACGCTCACGAAAAATAAGTGCGTAGACAGCTATGCGGAATTGTCTTGGGCTGCCAAAAGCATCAACTGCTTCTACCATTAGACACCTCTCTTCACGGCGGTATTAAAGCTGGTAGACTTTATAAGCATTATCATGGAGAATTTGCGTGGCGATTGAAAAGGCTTGCCGCTCATCAAGCTCATCGGCATCAACCATTTCTTGCAAAACTTGAGCAAGCACACTTCTGCCGCGAATAGCACCAGCCCAGTGCATTTCAGGAATGTTAATACCGTCTGAGCTATACATCAGTTTACTCGCAGGTGCAACGCTCAATGCTTGTCGCGTGAATGCAAGCATCTCTAACTTCTCGACGAATGGAATCATATAGGACAGGTCAAAATAGACCTGCGGATACACTGCTGCCAGATATGCACCAAGTTGAGTATAAGGGTAGCTTTCGTGCAGCAGCACAATCGGCATGGTTTGATAGTCACGCCGTTCAAATACATCGCGTAAGTGCAGAGGATTGCCAAGACGCATATCTGTATCATTATCACCATAGCCAGTGTGAAACTGTATGGGAACATACTGTTCCGCGGCGTGTGCAAAGGCAATATGCAGCAAATAATCAATCAACGGTTTATGCGCAATCCGAAATTGCTGCTGTTGTTCTACAGCCTCAATACGTGCCTGTTGAAATGATCGAACTGCCTCATCTTTACTCCATTCAGCTATTTGAAGACCCGTGCGATAAGCAACAATGCTTTTGAAAGAACAATAGCCCTTCGCACGAATATCGCTTATCTCTGCTGAAAAGTGAGCAACAACATCATCAAAATCGCTGTGTGCGACAACGAGGCGTTGCATGAGCGTTTCGAGACGGAACATCTTGGCGGTTTTGCACTGTGCAAACTGACTTATCTGTTGTGGTGAGTAACATACGTCAGGTAGTGGAAAAGCAGGGTCTAGGACGAGCGTATCGATATGAGCCGAGGTAATCAGACGTTCAATCAACGTTTCCGCGCTCATACTATTGCGTGTCGCGACCACAGCATCTTCGCTCCGTTCGCAATGATAGAAGTCGGCAAGTTGTCGGAGCATCCACAAATAGTAAATCGTATGTGGCACATGCTGTTCGGCAATACTGGCGTCGGGTGACTCCGTAAAATAGCGACGAAAGGCAGCGACATCCACGTGTTGCTGTAACAAGACTGGATGACAGTGATTGTCTACGATAGGAATTGTAGTAAAATCAAGCATACGACTCTCCTAGATGATAGTGGTAACAGCATAGCACGTTCCTTCCTGTGTTCGCAATTTGCTCTTTTTTTATGTATACTTTGTATGGACAGATTATGGAGTTTAACAAATTGGTACGGATAGGTGTAGGGACCGATGTATCATGTCCTTGTCGGCGATTGAAGAGGCCAAGAGGACGTGATACATCGGTCCCTACCACGGTGTTCTATAACACACAAGAAAGATTACATGTATGTATCTGCGTAGCCCCTGCTAACTCTCTTATCTCCTAAACTGCTCATGTAAGGGCGAACACTCTTACAACTGGACAGCATTTCGCTTCATGGTCCAGCATATTCGTGCGCCTCCTTTTTCAACATGCACACTTACATTGTTGCATCTCGCATGTTTTAGAAAGGATATATTTATAATGCACGCACGAACACGCTTTTCACGACTCAAACAACTATCACTTTTGCGTATAACACTGCTCAGTATGGGCATGTTTGACGAAATCATCACTGCTTTCACTATTGTTGGTCTACCGCTCCTTCGTGACCAGTTGGGGCTGAGCTATACACAAATCGGATTGCTCTTTATGGTGCAATCGTTCGCAAGCATACTGCTTGACCCACTGCTGAACTTGTTGACTGATCGAGGTTCTAAACGGTCCTGGATTCTAGGCGGACTCCTGATACTCGCGCTTAGCTTTATCCTGAGGGCGAACACACATTCTTTCATCGTGTTACTCCTGGCATTTGGTGTGCTGTTTCCAGCGGATGAAATGGCAGTGGGACTTTCACAGGCGGCCCTGATTGAGCTTAACCCCACGCAGGAGACGCAAGTGATGACACGCTATGAGCTGTTGAGCAGCATTGGCGATTTTCTTGGTCCGCTTCTCGTTACCGCACTCGTAAGTTTTAGCGTGGGATGGACAGGCTTATGCTGGCTGGCAGCAAGTATTTGGCTCGTTCTCGCTATAGTTATCAGCACACAACGCTTTCCACGTGCCAGTACCATAGAAGATGACGAGTCAGCCTCTTTTACGATGCTACTGGGAAGATTACGATCAGCATTACGCGACCCAATTTTGCTCCGTTGGGTAGCACTCGCCGCGATTCCCACAATGGTCGATGAAGTGTTTCTTGGCTTTATAGCACTCTACTTACGAGATGTGCTCCATGTCAATCAAGCCACTATTGGGCTGATTGTCGCTATTCATACCTTCGGTGCATTACTCGGTCTTTTTCTGCTTGACCGTTTCCTTTTGAAGCGCAGTACTCCACGCAAATTGTTATTATGGCTCTCGCTTCTTGTTCTTGTTGGGATGATATGTCTTCTCAGCATTCATGTAGTATGGGTCGTGACACTCGCGCTTTTTGTCATTGGACTAGGTGCATCTGGTTGGTATCCGACGGCGAATGGACAAGCCTATGCTAGAATGCCTGGACACGCAAGCATTGTACGCTCTGTGATGAGTTTGTTCGTCGCCGCTGATGTCGCCATTCCTGGCATCGTCAGTCTCATAGCAGACCATTATGGCCTTCTAGCTGGGCTGAGCTTTTTAGGATTGGCTCCTGTACTTATGTTGTTGTTGCTGATTGGTCTGTAAGGGCTGATGATGCAAGGCAACAAATAATTCGGTAGGGGTAGCAATTCATTGCGCCCAAAGATGGGTCGGGCGGGGATCACTTGGGGTAAAGAATCGTTACCAATCCGTTGCACCTCTACCCACCCATCTTTGGGCGCAATGAATTGCTGCCCCTACCAACGTTTTCGTAATTCAATTGTCAAAATTCGTGCTATACTTTTCACAATAACCTTTATCTGAGGAGCATAATCCATGCTTGTTGCCTATGGCCCCGATGGACGACCGATAGTAGCTGAGGAAACACCATTAGCACAATTGCAGCAATGGTCGCGTAAGCAGATGCTCCATTGCCCGAACTGCCGTGGCGTTGTGCATGTGAGAGGCGGCCCAGATAAGCAGATGCAGTTGCACTTTGCACACCAGCGCGGCGAGTGTGCATGGAGTACGGAGTCAGAATCGGTACGCCATGCACGGGGCAAGGTTGTTCTGTCACAATGGGTACAAAAGCAGTTTCCACTGGCAAATGTACGATTGGAAGAGCGACTACCTGAACCCAACCGTATCGCGGACATCTTCGTTGAACATGCAAATGGAAAGCAGTGGGCGATTGAGTTTCAGTGCGCTCCACTTGATGTCCATGAATGGTCACTCCGCCATAATGCGTACCGTAACGCTGGCATTCTCGACATATGGATTATCGGAGTCAATCGACATGAGAAACATGAGGCATTTATCGAAGCAGTTATTGCCTCAGCACGTGAAGTACTTTTTCTCGACCCACAAAGCGTACCGCCTCGCACATGGTTACGCTGGCCTGTTACACGCACATTAGCACAAGAATGGGAACATGATACCGCACAACATCCCGCAATTGAAGGCTGGGTTGGCAGACATGGTTATGGTGCGACGCTTTCTGGCTCCTTGCAAGATATTTCTTTGAATACTCAGGGCTATTTTGTTCATACTATGCGTACCTCGCTAGAGCAACAAACGCAACTGCGACGCGTACTGCAAGCATCGTCAACGTTTGATGAAGCTTTGCTTGTCGCATACTTACGGCAACGTATTGAGGCAGACACGATACAGCGTGTCATAGTGCCTTTATTACGGTCCTATACACGTGACCCCGATCTGTTACGACGCTATAACTATGGACGTGGTTTGCTTCATCAACCACTCAGCGGAGATGATGCTCATCGTGTGCAAAAAGCGAAGGAGTGGCTGGAAACTCTCTCAAAACAAGGCTTTCCACCAGCATATCTGCAAGCTTTGAGCAAAGAGATTCCCTTCATTGGCCCCTATGCGCCATTCGCGAAATATATTGATATGCTTGGGAACATACAAGTAAAGGAAATACTTCATGAAGAATACTGATCCTACATTAAAGCGTCTAAATAGATCAGGTAAAGTATTAGGAGTCTGTCTCGCTCTTGCTCTAATTGGCATGTTACTCATTTTAATCGGCAGTCGTTTTGGGCAAAGCAAAGATTTACTGCCCACAAACTTCTACGTTATAGAGTTTGGTTTTATACTCTTTAGTGCTTTGTTCATACTTGCTTCGTTTACTTTGACACGACGCATTTATAGAAACGCAGAGCAGCAGCGTATTGCTGCTATTCAAGGTGGCATCTCAGGCAGAATCGCAGAAGAGCAACCCGTCACAAACACACTTATACTCTCATTACCTGTTACGTTAGCTGTTCGCGCTAATTGGCGTTTTTTTGTAAGTTTCCTGCTACTTCCTTTCTGTCTAGGGCTTGTCATTGCCTTTATTATATTATGTTACTTTCTTTTTCGCGAAAATCCCCTTTTCTCTAATATACCTACAGGTCTCCTTTTTGCCATTATCGGAGGGGCAGTCCTCTTTCTCTTGATTGTAGTAGGTATAGCTCTTTTCATATCTATACGAAGAATGCGGCAGTACATTCAAGTGAGTGAAGATGGCATACAAGGTCGTTTTCTAGGCCAGGAAAGTAGTCTACGTTGGGATGAGATAAAGCTGTCTGCTTTGTGGGGCGGCACATCGAAGTCCATGCGTGCCTATGAGATAGCTGGCACGAACGGATTAGTACGTTGGACAATACCAATAAAGAAACGGTGGTACAATCTGTTGTCTGTCGAATAAAACTTCGTTTTTCTGACTTATATCTTTTCGACGAAAGAGCTAGAATAAGCCAATGAAGCTGAGATACAAATACTAAATGATGAAAGGGTTTGACACAAAACTTTTCCAGGCATTTTGTGTAAGAGTAACTCAGAAAATTTCCTCTTTGCTCTGTACTTTGATAAAAAGTGACGCATAAATTTTCTTGAGGCAAACTCAAGGTACTGGCCTAGCAGTGCAATTGTTTTGAAGAGCTGATTAGGTTAGAAGAAGTATAATGTTAGCATGACAGTGGAAGATAGCTCAGCAATAGAAATTGAAATAAAACAATGAAGAAGAAAATTCTCATCACACTTTCGATAATTGTCGTTATTATTCTACTCATATATGTGCCGTTGGTAATCTACATTAGCCACATGGCAAAGCAAGATACAAAAGTAAGATCAGATGTCATCGTCGTCTTAGGTGAGGGGGCTATGGGTGGTATTTCCTGCTTCGGACCAAGATGCCAGAATGGTTTTGTTCCACACCCCCAAGATAACCCTTGCCTGGTTTCCCGAATAAACCAAGCGGTTTCTCTTTACAAAAACCACTACGCGCCAAAAATCCTTATGTCTGGCGGGACTGACAAAGAAGATAATGTTAATGAAGCCGAAACTATGAAAACAATCGCTATGAAAGATGGCATTCCAGGAGCGGATATTCTAACTGAGAACAAGTCAACTTCAACGTATGAAAATCTCGTGTTCTCGCAAAACATACTGAATAAAGCAGGGTTGCATTCAGCCATCATTGTTACTGACCCTGCCACAAATGCTAGGGCTGGGCTTATAGCTTCAAAGCTACATTACACATACTCCTTATCTCCTGATATGAACACAAGTTGCTCGCATCTAAGTGATTATTCTCTCAGAGAGCCTTTAGCAATAATTGACTATTTTCTCTCAGGGAAAATATAGAGATTGCTAAAGAGCATCTGAGTGTTGTCTGTCGAATAAAACTTCGTTTTTCTGACTTATATCTTTTCATTAAATGGAAAAAAGAGAGCAGAAACTGAGAATGGCAATGGGAGAAAAGAAGAGACCGAAACTCAAGAAAAGATATGCAGCGGGGCATGCTTCTTTTATTCGCTTCTGTTCTCTACGCCGTTGAAGATTTATGCGTCAAGAGGTAATAATTATTCGACAAATGACACAATCCTTTGGTGTCAACGCTGCCATTTGATGAATACGACAAGCAGATGCAAGCTGTACTCGCGCTGATTGCAACAAAAACGCAGTTACCACTTTACGATCTACGTCTGAAATGGTGGGGCGGCACTTCAAATTAATATTGGACTAGTTTTTGTGATAGTTTGTACTTGTACACAAGAGCTTAAGGAGGTCTCGTTATGAATGCATTCACACTTTCTAACGTCATAGCAGCACGGGAGCAAACAGGAGAACTCTATCATGAGTTTTTGCGAGTACCAACAATCAGCGCAGGCGTGTATCAGTTAGCAGCAGGAGCGACCGACCCACAGGAGCCGCATACAGAGGATGAAGTATACTATGTCGTGCAGGGACAGGCACAGATACAAGTGGCGACAGAGCACACGCCCGTCAAGGCAGGCTCAATCATTTTCGTTGCAGCAAATGTTGACCACCGCTTTCATAGCATCACCGAAGATTTAACAGTACTTGTCTTCTTTGCACCAGCCGAATATTCACGAAGCAATATACAGGGTTGATATATTTCATACAAGACGAGGCCAATCTACAGGACGCGTCGGACCTTGAGGCCAACCAGTAGGCAAAGGCGTGTAAGGCGTGATTGGCATCAACCGCCCATTCTGCCATGCGGTAGCACGGGCACGGAGCGTTTCGTCGATGAGAGGTTGTATAAAGTCGGTAGGTTCGCATTTGAAGGTGTAGCGTGTGTAATCGTGAAACCACGGGCTTTCTAAAAGATAGGACGTTATCTCTTCCGAGGTCATGCCGTGAAAGAGCATGAGGGCATAGGTGAAAATGCGTTTACAAGCGTGCCATGCAAGCTTTTCGGGATCGGCAAACCACTTGTCATAGCGACGACGTGCAGCATCGAGCGAGGCTTTCGGGTTGTCCATCGCGGGACCATGTCCTGAGCAGGCATAACGCATGGGTAAACGTGCTAGACGGTCAAGCGTGTCTTGCATACGTTGTATCGCTCCCACACCCTCGCGAAAGATGTTGAGCCACGCCACATCGTCACGGTGGAAGGTATCACCACATATGAGGATTTGGTCGTGAGGCTCATAATAGGCGAGATGGCCTAGCGTATGCCCCGGTGTATGAATAACCTGTAGTTTTACGTTGCCAGCATCAATCTCGTCACCGTCGGAAAGCGCGACGTTGACCTGATAGGACTCGATAGGTTGATTGAGCCATTCCGCGCTACATGCTTCACGATCACGCTGATTGATCATCGCCATATCCCAATGATGCGCCGCAACGGGTAGATTATGGCGTTGTTGGAGCACATGATTGCCGCCGACATGATCACAATGATAGTGCGTATTTGCAATAAGCGTAAGCGATTGCGGCAACACGCCCGTATCGCGTAGCATCGCTTCGGTAGCAGCTATGTCACTACCGAACCCGCTATCAATCAATACGGGCTTTGTACTGTGGAGAAGCACCATGTTGGCACTGGGAAAGGGACGTTCAAAAAAATGCAGCCACTCTGGTGTGTGCATGGTGCGTAGTCCTTCTCTGCATTTATTGTAAACAATAACAAACTACAAAATATATAAAACACCTGTAAGGGCTATAATTCGTTACGCCCTATTCGGCTTGTTATGCGGCACGAGGGCGTAATGAATTATAGCCCTTACAGGTGTTTTATTAATGGGCAAGGCGTACATCGGCGGGAAA
>CAXTWV010000124.1:0-231 GCA_964248005.1 uncultured Ktedonobacteraceae bacterium
TTGGCTATGGCTTCGGACAGAAGAAAATAGCATGGCCTAATTGTGTCAGAGCCTGCATTGGACAGGAATACGAACGTATCGGTTTAGAGAAACAAGAAACGCAAGTATCTCAAACATATAAGCATGAGCACCTACATGTATAAGTACATTCATCCATAGTATGAAGGCACGACGCAAGGTTATTAACCATGGGGCGTGCCGTCATAATATGGGTGGATGTTCCAAAGAAGG
>CAXTWV010000124.1:241-12713 GCA_964248005.1 uncultured Ktedonobacteraceae bacterium
AGACAGAAAACACTCCATTGAGACGCGCGCGTCTCAATGGAGTGTTTTCTGTCTTTTACAATGAAGTCTACTTGAGGTTTAGCTTGACATCTTCGCCGCCGCTATCTTGCCCACCGGTGGCAAGCCCTTTGGCGACGACATATAAGCGACCCATAATGCCGGATGGGGCATCCCAATACTCCGCTTCTTCAACGGTTACTTTCAGGAGGGCCAAATCTGGGTCCTCTTTCCCATTTGGGAACCACGCTTTGAGTACTGGCTTCCACAATTCGTCCATTTTCTGACGGTCACGAACCAGTTGTGCGGTGCCGGAGACGGAGACGAACAGGTTCGCATCAGGTTTGGCATAGCCAAGATTAACCTGCTGATCGTGCTGCACATCATCTACTTTAGGCGCACTAGCCTTTGTGAAAAACCAGAGATCACCGTCGAATTCCATGTCTTGCGTTGCCATTGGACGGCTTCGTAGTGAACCATCGGTCTCAACAGTAGTCATCATGGCTATAGGAATGCCCTTAATTTTATCACCAAGTTGTTTTGCATCATTCTGTATGTTATTAGCCATTCTTAAGTATCCCTTCTATCGTAGAATGTGATGTGAAGAGCATATCTCTTCTTTATGATGTTGTTTCATGTATACTGATAGCATCACGAATGATATGCCAAAAAAGTGTCATTTGTTAACCATGTTGAAGAGGATGCTATCCATGCCAGATAGAGAGAATGTTTTCCCTTTGCTCGTCAAGCGTTGCAAATTCTGAACGCGTTGGTGAGCAAGCTACAAGGAGTTGACCGGGGTTGCTTGCAGATGGAAAGGGTTCGTATACCATGCCCGAAAGTAACCGCCGTTCGCTTGATGCGACAAGAAAGCGTTGCTCTACAGAGATACTGAGTGTGCGCGACATGGTGGGCAAATGTTGCCACTGTAGAATGCGCTCGCCTTTCTCCACATTCCAGGCGGCAATCCGATTATCACGAAAGGCACAGGCAAGTACAGTGCTATCAGGAGACCATGTGAGACTATTGACTTTTTGTCCTGATGTTGCGACTTGCCATAAAGCGTTCTCATGTTCTCTATCCCAGCAAAGTATTGCTCCATTGCTCGCCCCTATCGCAAGATACACACCATTGGATGACCAACGTAGTACTCCTGAGCCTCCACTACGTGCTGCACTCGTAGAAAGCCTTTCTGGTATTGGTGCCTGACGTTGCATCAGTTGTGTTGGTGAGAGCGAATAGAGAATAATAGAGGCATCAATCCAGATAGCAAGTTGCCAGTTCTTTGACCAATCCATGTTGTCTACCGAACGTACATTCATAGGAATGACTAAAGGGAGTTCTACCCCCTCAAGTACGTCCCAGAAACGTATCTCGCCCTGCACGCCTATGGCAAGGACATGTCCATCTGGCGACCAGCAGAGGGTGGAAGCCTTTTGAGCGGCAGGAATTTGTACGAGACCCATGCTACCACTCCGTTGTAAAAAAAGTGGCACATGACCATACAAGGTACACGCAAGCATGTTCCCATCTTGTGACCAATCCAGGGACTTCGGTCGTGCGGGCAGTTCATAGCGTGCCGGACTAGGTAAGGCAAGAGAGCGAAAGTTTGTTACTTCAACAGAGAGCTGTGTTGACACTTCCTGGCGCGGTTTTTCTGGCAACGGTTCATCAAGGATGCGATGCTCAGCTGTATCAGTGATACTCAGTGCGATAGGCATATCGAATGATTGTTCGACGTGAGGAGCAATCGGTTCAGCATCATCGTATTCGACTTGCGTATCAAGATCAGCCATAGTGAGTAGCTCAGTAGTAGCACTCGCCTCCTCTTGCTCAAGTTCCGCGAGTGCTTGTTCCAATGCCTGCCCAAAAGCGGTAATTGTGGGGAAGCGTTTTGCTGGAGATTTCTCCAACGCACGTAGCATTACATCATCTACTTGCGATGGTGGGAAGCGATCAGGATACAGCTCACTTGGCGCGTAAGGTTGTTCATTGAGGTGAGCATAAATGTACTCTTCGTTCGTCGCGGCTTGAATAGGCAGTTTTCCTGTGAGCATATAGGTCGCAACAATCGCCAGTGCATATTGATCTGATGCTGGATTCACCTTCTTTTCGGCCTGCTCTGGTGCCATAAACGCGAAGGTTCCGAGCACTTCGCTTGCCATCATACCAGGATTTTTTTGCCAGCGCGAAATGCCGAAATCGCTTAGATACAGGTGAAAAGCGCGTTGAGGACTTTGGATAGCACGCACAAGAAAGTTCGCAGGTTTGACATCTTCATGCACAATATGCGGTGTGCGTGTATGCAGATACTCCAAACTGTCAGCAGCCTGCGAGATAGCGTCGGCTATCTGTTGTAATGACCAGTATTCCCACGGCGGTCTCTCCTCGATGACATCCACTAACGACCCATCAGGAATATATGGTGATACAAGAAAGGGTACTGAACGTCCATTGTAGAGTGTGTAGCCTGAGTCAAGCACAGGCAAAATGTGAGGATGTTGCAGGCTACGCGCGATTTCTATTTCACGCGTAAATCGTTCGTTCGCTTTGAGATTGCGCCGATCATCTTCTGTAATGGCAGTCATGATTTTGAGAGCCACAAGATTCTGTGTCTCGGTGTCGCGTGCCAACCACACAACACTCATAGGTCCTTGTCCAAGCATCCTTTGACGCTGGTACCGCTCGATTGTAATTGTCTCTTTTTGCATACGTACTTATGGCCTGCTGGATGGATTGAGTTGATTGGCAATCTGGTTGATGCGATCCTGCAATGCCTCGTTCTCCTTTTGTAAGCGGTCTACCTTCTGTGTAAGGTCCGCATTCTCTCGTGTTGTTTTATCAAGATTGACGCGGATTGCATCTTTTTCTTTCGCAGTCTGACTCAGTTCATCGCCACGTACACCATGGTCACGTTTCACTTGCTCTAATTCATCGTCGAGTGCCTGTATTTTAGCTTGATCCGCAACAATACGTCCAGTGAGTGTCAGGACCTCCTGGCGATGCGCCTCACGGTCAATCTGCACTTGATTTTGCAGTTGTGTGAGTTGTGGCTCATAACGCCAACCCAGCAATTCATTGAACAATTCGCGTGCTGGACTACCCTCCTGGCTGGCATCGCGCATTTCGCGTATCTTACTCTCATCCCATTGTCCGCTTGCTAACAAGCCACCAAGCGCACGATGTGAAAGCACAAGCTGTTTAGGGAACAGAATGCTGGTACGAGCGGAAGAGAAACCATAAGAACTCAAATTTTTCGCGTACTCTGTAATCACATCGGGCGTTGCAAGTGTTCCAAGCACAGCAGCGAGGTCTGCACGTAACTCTAATGATGTATCAGGATTGTTAAAGGTATCCAACAATACGTCGTGCGTTTGTGAGCCGAATAAGAGCAACATATAGGTGAGTTGCTTTTTGTGTTGTGGTTCCTCGTCCAATGCTTCAAGCAAATGATCCAGTACAATCTTTTCACCAAGTAACAGCAGCAATGAAATGATACGCTGATTTGTGCGCTCTGCGTCTTGCGTATCATGCGATTGCACGTAAGCAAGCATTTCGGGAATCATCTCACGGTCTGCATAGTGACGTACTGACTCATCGCGCACGCGCTCTAACAGTAATGCGACCGCCATCGCGATATCTTCAGATTTATCGCTCCCAAGCAAGCGTACCAGTTCATCCTTAATCACACTTGTGGACATACTTTGGAAAATTTCCAGTGCGGCATCACGTGATTCTGGATTACTCTTGTCATTGATAGCTTGCCAGACTAACGCGAGGGCAGGAACACCAATTTTTCCCAAGATGTTTTTCGCGGACCGTGCAACTAACGGATGCGGGTCTACAATCAACTCACCAACACTCGATACTGCCGGTGCGCCTATCTTTATTAAGGCTTCCTCTGCTCCATGTCTGCGTTCGTCAAGATAAAGTGCCTGTAACAAACTGTCAAGTACAGGTTTGCGATATGGTCCCTTGTTTGCAAGCAGAACAAGCGCAGTTGAGGCATCATTCATCAAATGAGCGTCTTCCAAGCCTTCCAGGAGGGCAGGAGTACTCACGTTGGCAAGCTCATTTGTAAGCAAATTCAAAAGAAATGCATGTGCTTGTGGTGGTGGCGGCGGCGCGAAGAGATGAACAAGATTCCGTAAGATAGCCTGCTCATCTTCGCTTTGAAGCACCAATTCAACAACGATGTTTTCCGCGTGTTCACGTGCCATGACGCGCTGATCTTCCAGACCTGATAAAAGCGGCCTGAGTATTTCTGGACCGAATTGAGGCAGAATGGCTGCGGCGGCATCGGCTCGCTCTGGCTCACCAAGTAGCTCCACAAGAGGCGGAATCGCAGCATCAGGATAGTTGAGCAACAATGTTTTAACAACACGTAGGAGCGGTGGTTGGTTCAGAGCATCTAGGAGAGCAGGCACAACCGTGGCTCCTGGTAGATCGTTAAGCGTTTGTTGTACATAGTATCGCACACGTTCATCACGATGAAGCAGGTTTCTCACAAGGCTTTGAGCGGCATCTGGACCTTGCTGTCTGAACACATTCATGACATGTTGCACTTGTGCATCACTACAGGCTTGCAGCATCTCAATCAGTGCATCGCCGGGGAAAGGACTCATACCAAGCAAGGCACGCTGTACGCGCTGCACAGTGGCGTTTTCTTGTGGCACGTTTAGAGCTGAAACGAGAGCGGATAGAGCAACCTCATTGAGTTGACTCAGTGCATCAACTGCCTCTTCATACACCTGTGGTCTTGGGTCTGAAAGCACAATCATCAGAGCGGGCACAATACGCTTCTCAGGAAATTTACTGAGCGCACGTACAACGGCAATGATGAGTAGTGGGTCTAACTGCTGCTCTTGCAGAAGGTTCATCAATGGAAGAACCGAATGTGGACTTCGCAGTCGTTCAAGCACGTAGACAAGCAACCGTGTGCGTTCAGGAACAACGGGCAACAGTGCTTCTGTTGTAGGGATAGCAGCTTGTTCACCAATGGTAACGAGTATTTGCGAAGCTTTCTCAGCGACGAATTCGCTAGGATGTGTAAGCACAACGTCTATCAACCCAGCAATGCTTTCTGGCGCATAAGCAAGCAAGGCATCCACTGTATGCTGTTGCAATTGTGGTGATGGGTCCTCTAAGAGTTGCACTATCCCTGGCAGAGCACGTGGATCATGCACAACTTGTAGAATATCGAGTGCGCGTATCCGCACAGCCTCTTGTGGGGCCTGCAACAAGACTTCTAACAGACGTGGCGTTGCTGGATCGCCAATATCTTGCAACGCAAGTACAGCGTTTTGTACCGCTAGGTCATTTTGCGAGGCAAGCAAGCGCACAAGGGCTTCGATAACACGTCCAGCAGGACTGTCGTTGTCATCTTGCACCGGATACGGTATCTGCGCTTGTTGTACGAGCAGTGCTTTAGCCTGTTGTTGCACCTCTGGCTCCGACTGGTAGTTTGAACTGAGGATCGGTACAATACTCTCTAAGATACGCTGATACTGCACCATTGTTACTTGACGCATAGGATCCGGCTCATTGAGAAAACGTGCCAGGATGGTGAGCATAGCTTGATGCACACGTTTTGTGAAGGGACCGGGTTGACGATTCTCCAACTCTTGTAGCAAGCGCGTTACTGTATTTGCCGGTCCGAGACGAACGAGAGCACTGGCGGAACGCGTCACAATAAAGGGTTCAGCATCGCTAATACGTGCAAGTAATGGCTCAACGGCGCGTGCATCGGCGGTACCACCAAGAATGTTGATCGCGGCAGCACGCAGGCGCGTTGTGCGCTCCGACATCGGTTGGCTAAGTTCAGCAGCACGCGATACCACAACACTTCCAAAACGCCCAAGCACCTGTGTGAGACGTTTGACTTGCGCTTCATATGCAACATTATTGACAGTATCTTGCAACTGCGTGAAAAGCAGTTCAGGCACAATTGATTGATCGAGTAAGATAAGCAGATCGTCAACACCTTCTACCATGATAAGGGGTAGCAATGAGCGATAGACTTCTTGTCCACCTTCTTCGGCACAGCGCGTGAAGATGCGTGCTAGCTCTTCGCGTGCCGCTTTGTTACGAACGGCAATAGCAAGCGACTCGGCAACGCGCGGTGGCAATGCAATGGGACGTTGTACCTCGGCCTGTGGTGGCGTCCATAGCACGCCTACACATACAAGGCTTAATGCTAATGATGGCAGAACATAGGCTGGATTACTACGCCCAAGTTCGCCAAAGCGTTCCGCAAGAATCAAAGGTTGATCGAGTAGACCCGCCCAGATAGCGACCGATTCGCTCCATCGTCCAACGTTTTCGAGTAAGTCCAGGCGAATTGGTAATGGTGTAGGTCGCTTGATGCTATCAACGGCATAAAAGTATTCCGCCACAAAGTATTCGGCAATCAGTTCGTGGCGAAAACTCAATACACCGCTTGGACTCACTTCGATCAGTGCGGAACTTAGCGCGAATTGTAAGAGTTGTGCCATGTCATCGTGCGGTTCTGGGAGCATTTCGTTGGCATCGACAAACGGGCTTTCTGGGGGATGCTCATCAAGCCAGAAGCGTAACTCGTCCGCGAGTTCGTCAACGCTTGCCCCGATACGAATGTCTTCTCCGGTTGGCGTCGCGACGCGCAACTGTATAGCGTTGCGATCATTTGCCCAACGTGCTGCACACGCTACCTCGCTCAGGAAGCGCACCAATTCACGTTCTGAAGGCGCGGTTTTATTCCAACGGGGCTGTGCTTGCTCACGTAACACAAGTTGATTGACAGATTCACGTAAGAGACGGCCTCGCGTGTCAATCTGCTTGCCACGCTCAACCCCAATTTTGTCAATGATGCCCATAAGCGTAAAGAGCATCATAGGATTGGTGCAGTGATAGCGCAAGCGACTGCGATCAATCACCTGCATGATCTGTCCAGCGGTATGTCGCCAATGCTTATCCTGACGCTCCACATAACGTTCGACAAATTCATTGATTTGGTCGGTTTGCAGTGGATACACGGTTGCACGCGACGCCTGACCTTTATTGACCAAATCAATCAAATCCGGTTGCTCACGATAATCTACCTCACGGCACGTCATGACCAATCTATTATTCGTGTTGTGCATAAGATATACAAGTTCGTGGCTTACAAAAGAGAGATAGTTATTATCAAGTTCATTCAGGCCATCGCAGAGTAATAACAATCGGCCTTGTTGGAATAGTTGGAACAAGTAGGGGCGAAGATGCTCTATGCCGGGAAGGTCACTTTCAGTCAGAAAATGAAGCAATGCATCGTGCGTTTCTGCATCAGGCATATCAGGAATATCGTTTTCAGAGAGTGTTGGAAGATACGTCTTTAGAAAGAGACTATAGTTTTTCATTGGGACATAGATAGGAACGCGATTGCGTCTGAACACAAGTTGCCAGGGATGTTCTGACGCAGAATATTGATAGACACGTAAAGCCGTTGTTTTACCTGCCCCTGGTACCCCAAGAATGAGTTGATCGGTGTCTTGTTGCTGAACCAGATCAAGAATGGCGACCCGCTCCTCGATCACAGAGGAGACAGCACCCTGCTCGTTCTGGGCGGATGTTTGACGAATATTAGTGAGTGCAGTGAGTGGTGTATATAGCTGATAATAGTGTTCCTGGGCCGTGCGTACATCCTGCAAGTATCGGTAGATTGCAAGGGGCATAGAGCCAAGTCGTACCGCGATTACTAGTAGCACAAACTCAATAGCTGGGACGATAAGTACTTGGATGGGTAACGCAAGCAATCCTGCTAGATGCGCAGGGTTGATAAACACAAGAAGCAGTGCTTCGAGTACTGTAAGCAGCAACATACCAAGTAGAGCAATACCAAGCGTAATGGGAAGACGTGATGTACCGGACATTACGCTGTTTTGCACAACAGTTGGCAATATGGACCGTTGCTGCTGCACCTGTCTCATGGGAGTGTACCTTTCTCTTGATAGTAGGATACAGTATAACGCACTCTCGCGATCTGAACAAGGAGTTACGCAGGGTTTCACAGCATGAATCGAAAAGTTGTTCAATGATACATATGTCATATGCACCCGAAACACACCTTGCACCGCCTTGCAATCTCCTAACAGGTGACATATGTCATAGCATTTTTGCGCAAAGTATGTTTTACTTGGATAGATAAATATGCGTATGCTTGAATGTTGAGTACTATCGTGTATACACGTTACAACTCATAAATACAGGCCGTTTGAATGTATAAGACTCTACAATGTTATTTCTTTTGTGCTATAGAACATTTCCTTGTATGCAGTACGCGACAGCGCCTCTATTCCCTGAAAGGGCATTCATATCATGAAGCTGACTGAGTACCAATCATCTGAAGAGCAATGGCACGACGATGACCAACATAGAACGCAAAAGAGACGCCCTCAGAAAAACGCTCATCAGACGAATACCCTTGCAAGAAAGTTCATTGAGGCAACCAATACAGTTGAAATGGGGCGTATCACAGAGCCTGCAAAAGCGCCTGATGTGGGAAACGCCTCCGCGCTGGTGGAAGCATCTCCCGTTTCAAGTGTTGTGGGTCCAAGTATTGCTATACCTTCTTTTCTTTCATATAAGAGTTATATTGAGTCAATCGAGACACAAAAGATACCAAGCATGGCAGCACAGACGATAGCAGATAGGCCATTGTTACCACCTCAGCCAAAGCAACAACCGTCTACTCCTATTACGCAGAAGTATGCACTCTTGTTTATTGCCTTGCTCTGCATTATCGTTTTTCACACGCTCAGCAGTGGACCATCGCAATTTGTTGGTACACAAGGTTGGGCATATGTACTTGGCGGACCTCAAAGCGCAGGAGACCCCAATATTTTAAAGGGTATTGGAAACCAGCCCTTGAAGCTAGGCACAAAGAATCAGCCAGGACATAAAATGACGCCAGACGAGTATGTCAATCTGGTTGTGCAAAAGATGTCGCTTGACCAAAAATTGGGGCAGATGATGATTGTGCAATTTGTTGGGCCTGCGTATTCATTAGAATTGAGTACGATGGTGAAGCAATATAACGCAGGGGCCGTACTCGTTTTTGCTGCAAACCAGAATATCATCAGCAAAGATCAACTCAAAGGCTTGATTGGGCAAATGCAAAAGGACAGCCCTATTCCACTTGCAGTTGCGATTGACCAGGAAGGCGGTTATGTTGACCGTTTAGCGGCCCTTGACGGAACACGACCAGCCGAGTCGGAGATTGGTGCAACAGGCGATCCAAATGTAGCACGAAAAGCGGGTTTGCAGGATGCTCAAGACCTTTCATATTACGGAATTAACCTTAATCTCGCACCAGTGGTAGATGTAACCAGTGTATATAATTCCCAACTCGATCATCGTACTTACGGTAGCTCTGCTGATCTTGTAACAAAGATGGCAAGTGCATACATGAGCGGCTTGCAGCAAAGCGGCAAGGTAATTGGTACATTAAAACACTTCCCCGGTTTGGGCGATGTCGCTACAGACCCACATGTTGGCGTACCACAACTCACTCGTTCGCAAAGTGATTTAGAGCAAATCGATTGGGCACCATATCGCAATCTTATTCAACAGGGAAATACAGTTCATGCAATCATGGTGACACACGAGATCGTAGAAGCGTTAGACACTACAAAGCCATCATCGCTTTCTTATAAAGTTGTGACAGGTATTCTCCGAAATGAGATGGGCTTCAAAGGTGTGATTATGACCGATAGCCTGACAATGGAAAGTATCGCGGCCTATTATGACGAAGCACAAGCGGCGGCTCTTTCAGTTGAGGCAGGCTGTGATCTCTTAATGGGTGCGAGCACGCCATCCGATCTCGCAGCAATGATTCAGGGTATCAAGCAGGCAATAAGTGATGGACAGATTAGCCAACAACGCATTGACGACTCTGTTCATCGGATTTTATTAATGAAATATGCAATGGGATTACTTTCTATTCCGACAAATTAAATGGATAAGGTTGAAGAGGATTATATGCTTGGTTCTTCTGATACAAAGCCACATGAAAGAAGGTGGAACGTGCTGCTTTATGTGTTGATCGTGGTGGAGACGTTGCTCGTCACGCTCGCACTCGTACCAGCACAGCTTTGGACCCGTATCCTTGCGGGATCAAGCAGTGCAGCACTTGATGGCCCCTTTCCATCGGCAATAGCACCAGTGATCACGGCACTCCTCTATCTTATGCCATCGGTCATTGGGCTACTTTGTCGTAGTTGGCAACGCGCATTACTGCTTGCGACTTTGCCAGCATGGATAGGACTAGGGCTGTTCGTAGTTGCCGCAACGTTCAAGGTTGGAGCATTTTATTTAGTGTCAAGCGATCATGTCACAGCAAATGTGAGCGTCCTAGAATTATTCGCCGCACTCGGTGCCATTGGTTGGCTAGCACGATCCCTGCTTAAAATACGATAGTTCTTGTGTCAATCCCCCAAATGGGGCATATCTATTGAAAATATTTCGAGAATGTATAGAATTGTTGTGTAAATACGTTATGCAGAATCAGAAGATGATGGTACGTCCGCTACAGATGGTATGGATAGATGGGGAGAAGGGAAATGAGTAGTGGAGCCTATAGAAATGAGAGATATGAAAGCAAATAATGAGGTAGAAAGCACGGATAGTATAGATAATGATATACAGACACAAACGCCACTACCTTCTGACCTGCCGCCAACACCAACGCTTGATGTGCTCCTAGTTGACGAAAGAGCACCAGGAGAGGCGGGAGCACAAAGCCTGCTCGCCAGTTCACCTCGTAGCTACCTGTTCAACCAAGCGTATGGCCTGTGGTTCTTTGTGTCATGGTTTATTTTGATGACGTTGATTACGCGCAAAGTTTCAACCGAAGCATACGGCACCTTCGCGGTCATTCTTACCGCATATAATACCATTCTTTATATCGTGGCGTTCGGGTTGGAAGATGCGATCACGACCTATATACCACGGGTCTTCGCGGAGCATGGCAATACGGCAGCGGGTTCATTGCTACGCCGCCTCTTATTGCTTCGCGCTGCTATGTTGGTTGTATGTACAATTATCCTATTGTTTAGCTTACCACTACTCGCGAATGGCATAGCCCTACTTCCATTGAATGGAGCAAAAGACGTTGCGACTGGGTTACGTGATCAGCAACTGCTCGCGCACATGTTACCTATCGCGCTGTATGTGTTGGGTAGTAGCATTAGCAGTATGCTTTCAGCAGTATGCGCTGCGTACATGCGCATGTTGCCAGTATTAGTAATTGGAAGTATAACGCAAGTAGCTCTGTTGGGTATTGGTTTTCTCGTCTTGCAGCTTGGCTTTGGCATTAACGGTGTGCTATGGATGCTTGCGATTGTCGGACTCATCAATGCCAGTGCGTTTGCCTTGTGGTTAGCACCAATGGTATTTGCACGTGGCAAAGTACTCTATACACAAGCATTAGGACCAGTCGTAAAGCTCGGCATTTCCGCATGGTTGACTAACCTTGTCAACGGTGCGTTGCTCAAACAGGCATCCATCATTCTGCTAGGCTATTTCGCTATCTCGCTCACACAACGAGGCTTCTTCAACCTCTCGTTTCAGCTTGCGGACTCAGCGAACGCGCTCCTTGTAGCAGGTTTTGGTGGTGTTGGTGGGTCGGCGTTGGCTGCTGCGGCTATTAGCAGAAATTATGAGCGGCTAGGACGTTCATGGGATGTGCTGATCAAAGTCGAGACGTTGCTAGCCGCCCCAGGACTAGTCTTCTGTCTCTTCAATGCGCAAAACATCGTTGATGTGCTCTACACAAAAGCATTTGCACCTGTAGGATCACTACTCGCGATATTTCTGTTCTTCAATATTTTTGTGCGCGTTCTCGGTACCACCATTCATCAATCTACACTCTACGTCATTGGTAAAGCGCGACTCGTCGTGCTTGGTCAATGGATCGGGCTTGTCGCAGTCATCATCCTTGGCATACTGCTTATTCCACACTATGGACCTACTGGGGCTTTGATTGCCGATGGGATCGCAAGAGTTATTACAGGTGGCTTATTGCTAGCCTTCCTCTGGCGCGACCTGCCAAACAAATATCCTCTCGGCTTCACCCTCCGCTTCTTACTGGCACTAACAATCGCAGCACTGCCTGGAATCGTGTGGCATCCAACCAATCGCATCTTGTTTGGCTTTTCAGGTGTCGTGTTCCTGGTGCTCTGTATCGGACTATTGCTGCTGATAAAGCCACTTAGTGCTGATGACTTAGGTATGATTGAGGACATAAGGCCGAGCGCGGGTCGGTATTTGAAATGGTTTGCACGAGGGAAGAGTTAGAAGGAACTTCGTACATAAGACATAGTATAAGATTTGGCGGAAAATTTGCACTAAGATTTGACGAACGAATATGAATGTATTGGATGTAGGGGCCTTAATTAATTAAACCCACCTAACCCAAAAAAAGCTGAAACAGGGCGTAATGAAATAAAGGCCCAAAAAT
>CAXTWV010000125.1:0-2454 GCA_964248005.1 uncultured Ktedonobacteraceae bacterium
CTCTTGCGCAATCCCGGCCCAACCGCGTGTTAAATTAATTAGACCTCTACAGAACGCAAATATCCACCCTATTGTCGTCTCCCACGATCACGTTTGTTGTGTCGCCATCGCGTACAAGATGCAGATGCACATTTTCGCCTCGGACCTTCATACCACGTATCTCCATCGTATGTAGCCAATTGGGGAGCGTTGGCTGCACAAGCGTCAGGAGCTGTTGCTCGGCTTGTGGTTGAAGTCCTAGTAGCCCATTGAGCAACAGGAAGGGAGCACCGGCCGCCCATGCTTGCGGCGCACATGCGCGTGGATAGCGTGTTGGACCTGAGCCGATGCGTTGCCCAAATCCACAGTAGAGTTCGGGTAAACGGAAACTCTCGTAATGTTGACCTGCATTATAGAGACTCTGCAAAAGCATTCCAGTTTCAACCTTGCCATGCTGATGCGCGAAACCAGCACCAACTACAGCTGTATCATGAGGCCAAACAGAACCATTGTGATAGCTCATCGGGTTATAACGTGCGGCAGTAGTTGAAAGTGTGCGTATCCCCCAACCACTATACATGTCATTCCGCATGAGCCGTGCTATCACCTTTTGTGCATAAGCATCGGGTACAATTCCTGTCCAGAGACAATGCCCGGCATTAGAGCTTACAACGGCACATGGTTCCTTTGCACCATCTAGCGCGAGGTAAAATGTTTGCTCCTCTTCCCACCAGAAACGACGCAGAAAGTGTTCCTGCAATGCTACCGCTTTTTGCTCCCAGTAGTCTGACTCCTGTCGCTTGCCTAAACGACCAGCGAGATAACTCATAGCACGATACGCTGCAAATGCATAGCCTTGCACCTCGCACAATGCAATCGGTCCAGAGGCAAGTCGCCCATCATAGTGCGAAATTGAGTCCCATGCATCTTTCCAACCTTGATTTACCAATCCTTTGTCGGAAGCTTTGTGATACTCTATAAAGCTATCTCCATCTTTATCTCCAAAGGTTGTGAGCCATTGTGCGGCGGCAACTGCGTTCGACCACAACTGACTGAGCAGGTAGATATCGTTGGTCCAACGGATATATTTTTCAAGTGTGATCAGAAACAACGGTGTTACATCGACACTTCCATAATACGGGATATACGGAATTTCGCGCAGGTTCGCCAGTTCACCTGTCCTGTACTCATGGAGCATTTTCCCCGGTTCTTCATCCGTAAACGGCTCAACCTTTGTCCCTTGATGGGCCGAAAGGAAAGTCAATGCCCCTCTCACAACATCGGGAAACCACGGCAAAAACTCCAGACATGCGATAAGGCCATCACGCCCAAAGGGACAAGAGAACCAGGGGATACCGGCATACGGAAAATAGCCATGCTGTGTCGGAGTACACAACATGGTAAAATCATGAACGCCACGCATCAAAAACCGATTGAACACAATATCGTTTGTATGAAGCGTTGGGAGTTCAAGCGGCGGTAGGAGTTGTGTCGTGCGATATTTTGTATCGGACTCATGAAACGCGATCCGTATTTGTAGCTCTACAGGCTGGCCCTTGATCAGAGTGCGTTGCCATAGGACACGCTCAAGGAGGATAGAATCAGCGGAAGGGGTACAGGCAATGGTTGTTTCACGTTCTACATGATCCGCTCCATAGTAACCGAGGATGGTTGTTGTTGTATCAAGTACCGCCACCTTACGGATGCCACGCTGTGTACGCGTAAAGCCACGCACATCAAACATATCACAAAAGTCCGTTCCAAATGTAAGACTCAGTACAACAGGAACTGAAGTTGTGTGAAAATTGGTCAATGTAAGTGTTTGTACGAGCGCATCGGCACGAAGCTCTAGCACGCGAGACACATGAATACTCCCTTGCGGAATGCTGACTTCATTGTCAACCACAAATGGCGCGTTCGTCGCATCAACCTGACATTGCTCACTCATGTCTGAAATATAATGTGCGAGTGGAATAAGCGGATTTCCCTCTAGCATAAAATTACAGGTACGCAAAAAGCGCGTACCTTGCCAGAAAAGCCCTATCTCGTTGTGTGTCGTGGGAAGATCACCAACAGTATCGGTAATCAAAAAGGCATCGCCATGCTTCAGCACGACTTGTGACATACGTCCTGTGCCAGTAGTCGTTTCTTCCTCGTGTAATACCAGTGCCTCTGTCTGCACAAGCGGTTCCGTCGTCGTTTGTGCTTTTACCTGTATTTCTGCTTCATGATCCATGGCAAACTCCTTCCCCCGTGAAGAAATGCGAAAAGCGACTCAACTATCTTAGGTGAGTCGCAACAAAATACCCAGGCAGTGCTTCCAAACTATTGCTGTGTTCCTGCCTATGTATGCTATAACGGAGACGAGTTCAAAAAGTAATGCAAGGTGACGTAAAAAAGAAAATGGTGCTTACGGGAAGCCACAAGCCCCCATTTATTTTTTTAGTAAACATTCACCACACCGAACACAGTTTT
>CAXTWV010000125.1:2464-12676 GCA_964248005.1 uncultured Ktedonobacteraceae bacterium
GTGCATGCACGAAGCACCATTTTCTTTTTTACGTCACCTTGCAGCAGAGCTACCAGTGATTTTGTACCATCGCACGGATACGCTGATCGTAGACCGCTTTGACATTACGCATCGTTTCGTCGCTGAGGGCTGGCAATGCGGCTGCGCCTGTATTGTCTTGAGCCTGTTGCGGATTTTTCGCACCAGCGATAACGGTTGTCACCTCTGGAAACATCAGAATCCAGCGTAAGGCGAACTGTGCCATTGTTGCTCCCTGTGGCACAAGTGGACGCAATGCTTCAACCGCTTGTAGTCCGGCCTCATAATCAACGCCTGAGAAGGTTTCGCCCGCATCGAAGGACTCACCATGACGGTTGAATTTGCGGTGATCGCTTTCGGCGAATTGTGAGTCAGGGCGAAATTTACCCGTGAGCAGTCCACTTGCCAGTGGTACTCGTACAATAATACCAACCTTGCGCTCTCTTGCCACCGCGAAAAACTGCTCGGACGGTTTGAAACGGAACATATTAAAGATGATCTGGATGCTTTGTACATTGGGATAGCGAATAGCTTTCAAGGCTTCTTCCACTGTCTCAACGCTCACTCCATAGTAACGCACCTTGCCTTGCTGTACAAGCTCGTCAAGGATACCAAACACCTCTGGCTGGTCGTAGACTCCCGATGGCGGACAATGCAATTGCAACAGGTCCAGTGCCTCCATCTCAAGGTTACGTAGGCTACGCTCGACAAAACTCGTCAGATTTTGACGGTTGTAGCCCTCCGCGACATGTGGATTGAGACGACGACCAGCTTTTGTTGCGATGATCAGTTTTTCGCTATGTTGCTTACGTACCTGTGCGATCAACTGCTCAGAATGTCCATCCCCATACACATCGGCGGTATCAATAAAGTTGACCCCTAATTCGATAGCTTTATGCAAAGCGACAATGGCATCTGTATCATCCGTCTTGCCCCACGCATCGCCGCCAATGCCCCATGAGCCAAAACCCATCTCTGATACATCCCAGCCTGTCCGACCTAAAGAACGATACTGCATATATTATGTCCCATTCCCTTTATTCTATCGTCACAATCAGTTTCCCAAAATTCTTATTCGCCGCCATTGCTTTGTGTGCCTCGCCGATTTCAAGCATTGGATAAACCTGCTCGACAATTGGTTTCACCGTTCCATTCGCTAGCAACGGGAGCACTTGTGTAGAGAAGCGACGGGTTACGCCCAATTTCTCTTCAAGTGTACGAGTACGCAGAGTACAACCGCGTATCTGAATACGTTTGCCCATGAGGAGACCGAGATTGACATTTGCCTGCGTGCCTCCCAATGTCGCCAGGAACACCATACGTCCCCATGTTGTCAGCACATCCAGGTTTTGCTCCATATAGGCAGCCCCGATAAAGTCGAGAACGACATGCACGCCTTCGCCGTTTGTACGACTTTTTATCTCACTTGCGAAATTCTTGTCGGAAAGACCTACATCGAGGCCAAGTGGTTTAGCGCGTTCGAGTTTATCAGGTGTACGCGATGTACCAAAGGTAGTTGCACCAACCGCGTGCGCGAGTTGCACAGCCGCCGTTCCCACACCACTGCCAGCAGCATGAATCAATATCCTTTCGCCCATCTGCAAGCCAGCCTGTGTGAAAAGAGCATCGTGTGCTGTCATAAACACCTCTGGCACAGCGGCAGCCTGCACAAAATCGAGGGTATCGGGAATAGCAACGAGCAAGCCTTCATGAACAACAATATATTCGGCTTGAGCACCTCCACCCACAATACCCATGACACGCTGCCCTTTTTGATACATGCGTACCAGAGGGCCAACCGCGTCAATCTCACCCGCGAACTCCATCCCAGGAATGTCGGCAGGTGAGCCAGCAGGAGCGGGATACATGCCCATGCGCTGCGAAAGGTCGGCGCGATTGAGGCCCGCGGCTCGTACACGCACACGAACCTGATCGCCAATTGGCTCCGGCGTCTCCACATTCTGTATCTCCAACACCTCTGGTCCCCCAGGTTGAGTGATTACCACTGCACGCATCATTATTTCTCCTTCGCTATACAAAAATATCATGTCTTTAGTGTACGATAGAAACAAAGAAAACGAAGCAGACAACGCGCGCATGTGCGTTATCTGCTTCGTTTTCTTTGTTTCGTTGAATACGTATTAGTTAGCTGGTGCCGCGGCTGGCTGACTGACAGCTTCAAGGTCAATTTCGATGTTGACATCCTTGCTGACTAGTAAACCACCAGTTTCGAGAGCGGCGTTCCAGGTCAAGCCCCAATCTTCACGATTGATCTTTCCCTTAACGCTGATACCTGCACGCTGCATGCCATAAGCATCTTTTCCTTGACCGCCATACTCAGCGTCGAACGTGACTTGTTTTGTCACGCCATGCATCGTCAGATCGCCAGTCACTTTGTAGCTGTTGCCGCCTACATGCTCAACCTTGCTGCTCTTGAATGTGATTGTTGGATATTGCGCAGCATCGAAGAAATCTGGCGATTGCAGATGTCCGTCACGTCTCTGATCACGGGTATTGACGCTACTTGCAGCAGCCTGAGCATCAACCGAAGAATTGGCTGGATTTTGTTCGTCAATATGAAGATGTCCACTGATAACGTTGAAATGTCCTCGTACTGTACTGATCATCGCATGCTTTACTGAAAACATTACTTCTGAATGTGCTGGATCAATTTCCCAAGCCATAAAAATATCCTCTCTGTAACTAACGTCTTTGTTCGTGGCTAGTAGGCTTACTCATGTAGCAGTCTCACCAACCTTGACCAGTGTAACATATTTCACTTCCTTTTGTCAAGTAACTAACGTTAAGTTAGTTTTATACCATTATTTATTTATCTATTTATCCCATTCTTTCAAGGAACAGGAATTGTAGGGGTCTAATTCTATTACACCCTTTTGGCATGGACGGATTGTTGGAGGACGTGAAAACATTTTGCAATCCTGCCAGAATCGTGTATTGTCAAACGGGTGTAATAGAATTAGACCCCTACAGGTGGTATAATCTGCTTGCAACATTCATAGAGAGATAGAGGATACGCTGCATGTTCACCCTCAACGATATTTTACAAGGCAATGGTGATACACTTTCTATACAAAGTACCACTACACCTGATCCTGATCTTGTTTTTCGTGCGGCCCATCATGATAGTCGGCAGATCGAGCAAGGGGACCTTTTTATTGCCATTAAAGGCGAACACGTCGATGGTCATCGCTTTATCCCCTCCGTTGCGAAGGCCGGTGCGTTGGGCGCATTATGTACCACACCAGCCGATGATGTACCAGCAGATTTTCTGCAGATCGTCGTACCCGATGTCGTTAAAGCATTACACGCAACCGCACGTGTACGAACACAACGTCAACATAATACAACACTAATAGGCATAACTGGTAGTAATGGCAAGACCAGCACGAAAGAGGCAGTTGCGGCAGTATTGAGCCGTAAAGCTCCAACGTTGAAAACGCAGGCATCCTACAATAATGAGATTGGCTATCCACTCACGCTCTTACGACTTGAACCCCAACACCGTTACGCAGTGCTTGAAATGGGGGCGCAATGGGTTGGCGAACTAGCATGGCTATCCAGCACCATAGCAAAACCTGACTGGTCGATTATCACCAATGTTGGTGCCTCACATCTGGAATTTTTTGGCTCACAGGAGCGTGTCATTGTAGCGAAAACCGAATTGGTGCAGGCACTTTCCGCCGATGGCATCGCGATCCTCAACTACGATGACCCAAACGTGCGTGCGATGAGTGCAAGCACACAGGCACGTGTCCTCTTTTATGGGCAAGGTGAAGGTGCTGAGGTACGTGCTATCTATGTTGATGGTGATGCCCTCTTTGGACGCAGTTTCACCCTATGCTACGGTAATCAGAAACGGGTCGTTCAACTGCATTTTCCAGGAGAACATGGTATTGCTATCGCATTGGCAGCGGCTGCAGCTGGCTGCGCGGCAGAAATGCCTCTTGATGAAATCGCGCTTGCGTTGGAGGACTTGCCAGCCGCGAAGGGACGTGGTGAGATTAAAGCAGGACCGAATGGCAGCATTCTCATCGACGATACCTATAACGCAAATCGCCAATCCATTGCCGCGATCACGGAAGCCATGCACACGACTAAACAATTTCCGATGGGCAAACGCTGGGTTGTCCTCGGCGATATCTTTGAATTGGGTCCCTATGCAAAAGACGAGCATACACAGAGTGGAGCTGCACTTGTTGGCAACGTTGACTATCTTGTTGCGCTTGGCGACAAAGCGCGTTACTATGTCGAAGGGGCAATCGCGGCAGGCATGCCACAAGAGCACACCTATTTCTTTAGTGCCGATGTGGAAAACGGGCCAGAACTAGAGGCAGCGAAACGCGCCGTTGCCGACCTGCTCACTCACGAGGTACAAAGCGGTGATCTTGTCCTGCTCAAA
Organism: uncultured Ktedonobacteraceae bacterium; assembly: GCA_964248005.1. Taxonomy (GTDB): domain Bacteria; phylum Chloroflexota; class Ktedonobacteria; order Ktedonobacterales; family Ktedonobacteraceae; genus JBBQVS01. Next base: position 6,903 of record CAXTWV010000125.1, read on the forward strand.
GGCTCACGTGGTATGCGTATCGAGACAATAATTCCACTTTTATAATGATGTATTTTCGTGGTAATCCGTCAATCATCATATGTTGGCAAGAGAAACGTGCTTGAGGTGAACTCCAGTACGGGTCTGATTTTATCACACCCTGTTGGCAATCGAGAAGGTTGGAAGACATAGGCAACGTGACATCAATTCGTCTAAAATAGTCATCGCCGAAAGGGTGTGATAAAATCAGACCCGTACTGGAGTTCTGCCGCATGTGCTTTGACAGACTATCGCCCTATAACATAAAGAAGGACAAAACATATGGCAGAGAAGAAAATACGTGTTGGCCTCGTCTTTGGCGGACGGTCGGGCGAACATGAGGTCTCATTAGCATCAGCACGGTCGGTTATGGCGAACCTTGATAGTAACATCTATGAAGTTATTCCTATTGGTATCACCAAAAGTGGCACATGGCTACTGGGTGATGAGCCAACACATGCATTGGTACAGGGTACGCAGACGGCAGAGGAGCATACAACCGCAGTCACGCTCACGGGCGATCCTACGATGCGACGGCTTATTCCATTACAGGGCAACGAACCGTTACAGGGGAATGGTGCATTGGACGTGATTTTTCCTGTTCTACACGGCACTTATGGTGAAGATGGCACGCTCCAAGGCTTGCTTGAAATGGCGAATGTACCTTACGTAGGGTGTGGCGTGTTAGGAGCTGCATTAGGGATGGATAAGGAAAAGATGAAAATGGTCTTTTCCGCCGTTGGTCTTCCCAACGTAGAGTACTTCGTCTGTCGGCGTAACGAATGGGAGCGTTCGCCCGAAACCGTGATGAATGTAGTTGAGCAAAGTCTTGGCTATCCCTGTTTCGTCAAACCCGTAAATCTAGGGTCGAGCGTCGGCATCAACAAAGCTCATGATCGTAGCGAACTGGAACATGCGATAGAGGTCGCGGCAACCTATGACCGCAAGATTATCATAGAGCGCGGCATCAACTGTCGTGAATTGGAGTGCGCGGTATTGGGCAACGATGAACCAATAGTATCGGTCGTTGGCGAGGTTATCGCGAGCGGTGAGTTTTATGACTACAACGCCAAATACATTGATGGCAAATCACAGGTTATCATTCCTGCCGACCTGTCACAAGCGATCACCGAAGAGATACGCCGACAGGCGATCAAAGCATTTTTGGCTCTGGACCTGAGCGGACTTGCACGTGTTGACTTTTTCCTGGAACGTGAAACAAACAAGGTGTACATCAACGAAGTCAACACTCTCCCCGGCTTTACCGAGATCAGTATGTATCCTAAGTTGTGGGCTGCAAGCGGTCTACCATATGCACAACTCCTCGATAGATTAATCGAATTAGCCATAGAACGACATACCGACCGTCAACGCAACAAGACGAGTTTATAAAGGGAAGACGAGCGATGGCAAAATCAAGCAAGCAAAATACATCGGCGGCACAGCCACAACGTCGTACACCACAAAACAAGACGCGTAAAGTGGTACGTAGGGCAAATCGTGGGGGTTCATGGCTGTGGATTGGGATCATACTTGGCTCTATTGTACTGATTGTTGGCGTGTTGCTCTACGTCTATTTCACGAATACTACCAGTGATGTTGTGTCATCTGATCCTGCCGTATTCAATGCAATCACACACGTTGACCCTACACTCCTAGAACAGGTGGGAACAGGGAATGCACAAAGCACATTACAGGCCATCAAGGGAGGACCACCTCCGCTCACAGGACCATCAGGAAAACCAGAGTTTTTCTATGTTGGCGGTGAATATTGTCCCTATTGTGCCGCACAACGCTGGGCTATTGTGGTCGCGCTCAGTCGCTTTGGCACGTTTAGTCCCCTGCAACAAACACATTCCTCAGAGCAAAATCTGGCAACACTCACCTTTCATAACAGTACCTATACAAGTCAATACGTTGATTTTGTCGCGAAAGAGATTGAGGATAACCAGGGCAATAAACTTGAGACGCTTACATCTGACCAGCAGCACAATTTCGATACCTACGACTCACCACCCTATATGCAAAGCGCAGGCTCTATTCCCTTTATCAATGTCGCCAACAAGTATGCTTCTTCCGGCTCGTATTATCTGCCGGACACACTGGCAAACCTCTCTTGGCAAGATATCGCGGCACAGATGAAACAAACCGACAACAACGTATCAAAGGGCATTCTCGGTTCGGCAAATTACCTGACGGCAGCTATGTGTGCGTCAACACAAAATAAACCAGATACTGTATGTAACGCTACTTACATACAACAAATCGAGAAAACATTGGCGAGTTCATAAACCGTTCACTATTTATAGTGGATAGATGGCGAGCTGGGAGAATTGCGCTTGTGCCCCTGGTTTCGCTTCTGGCAGGTTGGAGACGAAAAGGGCGATTGAGCCACTGGCATAACTCGTGTCTGTCACTGTTTGCAGGAGATGATTGTTGACGATGAAGGACATTCGAGAGCCACGTGCGATAATCATAACGTGATTGAGCTTACCACGTTTCGCAATGGCGGCGTTTAAAAGATAGTCCACAAGCTTTGTATCGACGGTTTTCCCATCCGCACCAGTATTACCCTTGAAAATCGCGTATGAGCCATCTCCATAGAGTTCAAAGCGGTAGTATGTGGCTAACTCGTTACCCTGATTTGCCCCACCACGAATATAGAAACCATAGCCGTTGTTCTGATCACCTTTAGAAAGCATCGCATCCGTAGTAAGCTGAAAATTGCCGTAGATTTTCGTGCTGGGTAGTGGCTCCCATAATAAGCTCTGCTTGTCATCCTCCAATGAAAGGACGCTATTTCCCAGAGCTACTGTATAGGTACCTCGGACACTTTGCTGGTTCCAGCCTGAGCTATCGTTAGTGAATCTATCAAAGAAAAGAGGCGTACCCGTTGCCACAGGATATGATTCTTTGAGTGTACCGTTTCCCGTTTGATGAGTAGGTGCTGTCAGAGATGAGAGTGAGACGCCCGCCGCACGTAGACCCGCATAGCTGAAAAGCGTGATGACGAGGAGCGTGATAATAAAATAGGTCAACGAAGCACGCTTACTGGGACCTTCTGGTACTCGCTGCTTGCCTGTTTGAGGAGAAATGGCCGTTTTCGCGCTCGTTGTTGAGAGACGCGATGCCGTTGGAGTCAAGCGATGACCGCAATTGTAACACGCCGTTTCGTTTAGAGGTAATACGACATTACAACGGGGGCAGGTCGAAGAAGTTCGCACTGCTTGATACGGCGAAGACATAAAAAACCTCCAAATAAGAAACAACGATACTTTTCGATATAATGGTAGTCTTTTCCCATGCAAATGTCTATGATATACACAAGAAATAGTATATTTGGGGGGTAATATCTTTGATATGTAAAAATACTACAACCTTGAGCCAGCACTTTATAGATTAAACGGTACTCGTCTGAACACATTGACAGCACTACAGCACAGAGATATCATGGAGTAACACTTTTAAAAAGTAGTCTTGATTTGAAGACGAGTGAGAAAGCATAATACCATGAGCCAAATACTCAATACCTCAATAGATGCCTCGTGGAAAGAAGCTGACACACTCATCAGCATCCTCCGCGCTTGGGGAGTAGAGTATTTGATAGGTCTGGAACAAACTTCCTCACCCTCCCAGAAAGAACGGTTATCCTCTGTTGAACTCATTCAACGTTTAGCACAACAGAACGAAAACTCGCGTATACGAGACGCAAGTATCTCGCTCTTCTTACTTCACCCTGAACTTTCTAATGACATATTAGAAGCTATAGAGACGAGCGAACCGACAGTTGCAGAGCAAATTATCACTTCCACACTCGCGGTTCTCTATTTGCAGAGAACGTGGTCTATTCGTTTAGCACTCGCCTTTGGGCATGTATCCAACTTCCCAGAACAGCCTTTTGCTCATCTTTGGCAACAGCGTCGTCTCCCACCCCCGGCCTTTCATAATGGCGAAGCGGGACTACTTGCACTACAAACATTCGAGCAAAAGCGCACAGGTCTACCTTTTTCCTTTCAAGGGGACTGGCAAAATCAGCTTGACCACCTCTTATGGCAGGAAGAAACACATCATCATGAAAGAGCCATCTCTCTTCCTACACAACTTTTTGTAAACAAAACAGAGATGAGCCTGGAGTTCGATATGAGTATGCGACCCAATGTTGACAAAAAAGCTATCGAGTCCTTTCTTCAACAATTGGGGCGTACCTTTCGCAAACCAGGATGCCTGTACCTTGTCGGAGGTGCCGCACTCGTTCATGCAGGAGTACGGCCTGGCTTCACGCAAGATATTGACATACAGGTCGGCGGAGCGAACGAGGGCGAGTTCATCGTCGAAATACAACGACTCATCCAACAGATGCAGATCAACGTCAAATTTGCGTCGCCTAAAGATTTTATTCCTCTACCATCACAATGGGAAACTCATGCTCAATATGTGGGTCGCTATGGACAAATTGATGTCTTTTACTTTGACTTTTATAGTATTGCCCTCAGTAAAATAGAGCGATGCACGACCCGCGATATCGAAGACGTGCAGCTCCTCGTTCAACAACAGCGCATAAGTCTGGATGAGCTTGATGTAGCCTACCAAGAAGTTTTTGCTCAGTTAGGCAAAGGACGCTACCCTAAAGTCACACCTGAACGCTTCGCAGAGCGGTACGCTGCTATACGACCTCTGCTTTGACATTTTCACAAATCTTCCACACTTGTTGTACATGAACTGTAGAGTATCCTACATAGGAGGCTGTAGATGGCTCGTCAAACCAAAGATGAGACGCGTGAAGAGCGCATAGATATGGAAATCATTGTGGATGCTTATGACTCTGAGGAGCGAGCGTTGGGATGGTATTATTATCTCGACGTAAACTTGCACTTTCCGTTTTCCGCTAAGTGTATTGCTCGTAGAACTTCCTCGCCATTGAAAGTGGGAGAGGAAGTCAAGGTTGTAGGGATGCCTTCAGAAGAAGATTGCATGCACGAAATGTTTGTGCTGATTCGCTGGAAAGGTCGCAAGATCGCCATTCCTTTGATACAATTAGAAGGTATTCAGGTGGACGAAGAAACCCAGCAGGCCATTGAAGATTGGCACTACTGGGTGAAGCGGGGACACAGTTTATAGATTGATACGCCTCAAATCAATCATAGCAATCATATATCCAGATTCGCGCTCTTGGCGTGGCTCTCGATAAATCTTTTGCGGGGAGCTACTTCGTCGCCCATGAGCATGTTGAAGATTTTGTCGGCTTCGATGGCCTCTTCGACGCCCACCTGTAGGATGGTACGTTTGGCAGGGTCCATAGTGGTGTCCCATAGGGTTTCGGGGTTCATTTCGCCGAGACCTTTGTAGCGACCAATCTCTGGCTCCTTGCCACTGTGCGACGCTTTGTACTCTTCTGCAATGGAGTCGCGCTCTTCTTCTGTGTAGACATAACGTGTCTGCTTGCCAATCTTGATATGGAAGAGTGGCGGTTGCGCGATGAACAGATGTCCGTTGTTGATGATATCGGGCATGTGACGGAAGAAGAAGGTGAGCAACAGTGTACGAATGTGCGCTCCATCAACGTCGGCGTCGCACATGATAACGATGCGTCCGTAGCGCAGTTTCGCCAAGTTGAAGTGTTCGTCAATACCAACACCAATAGCGGTAATGATATTTTTGACCTCTTCGCTCTTGAGTACTCTATCCAACCCGACGCGTTCAACGTTCAGGATTTTACCACGGAGTGGTAGGATTGCCTGGAAGTGACGGTCACGACC
>CAXTWV010000126.1:0-12667 GCA_964248005.1 uncultured Ktedonobacteraceae bacterium
AACGATACCACCTCGTCGGGTGTCTGTACCGTCGTCTCGCAATTCTCCTTCATTCAACAACACGGTTTGGAGGAATCCGCTCGCTTTATTTTCAGATATGGTCTATGTCGTGAGTTTCATCTGCTTGAAGAATGCGGTCCGTAAAATGTTTGCTCATTCCTCGTGTATAGCGTCGTGCTAGTTCCTCCATAGGAACACTATGCAATGGTCCATGCATATCAAACACGGTTCCTAAGAAGTCAAGTTCCTCCTGAATGGGCCATATCTGCTCATGTGCTTCTGGAGGGAAAAGCTGTGCAGGATTTCCAATCGCAATCCATCCAATTGGGACAACCGTCTCTGCTGCAAGCGTTGTATTCACATGAACAGTTCCATTGATGCGTACTCCACTTCCTCTCCCGACGATGGCTCCATTAAAGATACGGGTGCCAGTAGCGAGAAAGGTATTCTGCTCTATCGTACATCCACTCAGGTAGGCATGAGGGCCAACTAAGACATTCTTATCAATGCGTACAGGATGTTTTCCAGTTCCTCGAATGACCGCGTTCTCCATAATAATACAGCGAGAACCGATAAATACTTCTCCCCCTTCTGCAGTAATGACCGCTCCAAAGAGAACACAAACGTTCTCACCAATCACGACATCGCCACAAAGAGTCGCTGTTGGCGCAATATAGGCTGAGGAATGGATTTGAGGACGCTTACCTCGATGTTCTAAGAGCATAACTTCATCTCACTTTCTCTTTTTTCTTGTCTTTTCGGTTCAATGGCTGCTTGCAGAATATTGCTCTCTTGCATCAGTACTGTAGTTTCCATTGTTAGGAATACTCACTCAGCAGGGAAATACCTATCTCGCCCTTTGCCGTTCTCGATAATCACGACGTGCCTGGCTACCTGTATGTGATCAATCGCTGGCTAGCAGAGCACGATCATGTAAGAGTTGGGTAACTTGTCCAACATAGTTCATCGGATCAGCCTGTGGCTCGAATGCAATCGAAATGTGACCTTCTTTGATTCAGACTGATGAGGAAAGGCTATACCAGACCAGAAAAGTGATCATTCACATACACAACTTTCGCGTTCTCATCTCGTGTGGAAAGCAGATAGCGCACCCACGCTTGCTGCTCATGCCACACAGGGGCCATTTCCCAGACACAAAAGGTGGGGATATGAGTACCAAGCGGAAAAAGTGCAAAGTCTTCTTTTTGAAAAGGACTCTTGCTATAGACGGTTTTCCACAGCTCGTTGGTGTTTTGCCACGTCGCGACAATGAGAAAAATAACGCTCTCGCAGGAATGCAGCAACACGAATCCTAACCGATTTTCGATGTTCAGCTTTCCCGTCTCCACTTCTGCCTGGACAAACGCACGGCTCTCTTGCCGCAATTCCTGAGTAAGTGGAGTGTCACTCCGGTAGATGTCATACCATTTCAGGTAGGCATATGGTAGGCGAAGCTCCTGTCTAGGAGTGACTTGTTTTTGATAGTATTCATACGTCCTGGGAACGCCCCCCGGGTTGTCCAATGAAGTAAGCGACTGTTTCAACTCTTCATCTCCGTTCTTCATATCATTCAACGTGTTGGTTCGGCTTGCCTCGTGAAATCCATGGTCCAATTGGTTTCCCAGGTGCTTCCTGCATCAAAGGAGAAGGCTTGTTCCCAATGTGCTGTCTCAGTGGTACGATTGGACGTAATAAAACGCACATGAAATGGTTTGCTATCAGGTGGAGTGAGCACTTGATAGAACGTCCCAACTCCTTGCTCGAATGCTCCAACGAGAGGGGTAAATTCTGCTGGATTGCGATTGTCCAGCCATACCAGTGACCATGTGTTGCGTTCATCATCAAAGGTCCGAATATTGAGTCCTTTCACCTGTTGTCCGTTCAGAAACGTACTTTCGTAGTGATCGATCATGACCCGACCATCGAGATATTTAGTCCCCATCCCAGCAATGCCTGGGAACTCTTCCCACACAGCATCCTGGTTCTCTTGTGGGGTATCGACGAGTGAATGCATTTTCTTCCGTCGATTAAGAACTGTCCATGTGTGGAGATAGAAATCAAAATCGTGCGCTCCAGATGATTGCTTCATAGAAAATCCTTCCTGCTTATGGTGGATGGTAACACGCCCTGCTATTCACGAGTTCTGCGTCTATGCAAGACAAGAGAGATAGTACAGTACAACGAATGAGCAGAAAATAGCCACCACGTACAAAAAGAAAGAACCACTTGCCGTGCCTTACCCTTCTTTGTAAGAAAGCATCTGTCCATGAAGAATCAAGCGGATGTCAGAAGTTTATCCTTTTTCTTCTAAGATGTTTGTCGCCCACGCAAAATTCCGTGCTCCTGCAGGAGTTGCACAAACCGCTCTGGCTCTTCCAATTCTGGAAAATGACCGGCGTGCTCAAAGGTGATGAAAGGGGCTTCATGAACGTAACGGAGGACAGAGCGTTTGTCTGTTCGTCGATGTGAGCGATCAACGCCTCCCCACAGGACAAGAGCTGGTTGCTCAACCTTCCCAAAGCTGACCTCTTTCCCTGCAAATAGCCCTTGTACGAGTGAGGGAAGGCAGTACCACGCTCCGTGATCAAATGCCTGTAGACAGGGAGTAAGAAAGTGTGCAGATGGTACAATTTTCCCTACCGCAATGGTGTACCATCCTTGCGAAACGGCGCGTTTTTGGGCAGGAAATGCGAGTTGACCAATGACAGGAGTTCTCATCCATCCCTGGGGATCAATACGCCTTCCCCAGAGCATTTCTTCGGCCCATGAAGGTGCTTGCATCAGGACTAGTTTTTCTACCAGATGTGGATACTCCACTGCAATCCTGAGAGCTACATATACCGCAACACAGGAAAACGCCAGCGTATATGGTCCCATCTGCATGGCCTCCAGAAGTTCTACGACGGCTTTCGTCTGGTGCTCAAGGGTGAAGTCATAGCCTCGTTTGGGCACCGAAAATCCAAAGCCAGGAGCCTCAAAGCACAGCACGCGAGCAACAGGAGTGAGCAGATCAAAAAGCGCATCATAGTGTTCGATGACGTTAGGAGGGTCAGCGACAAATACGAGCGTCGTTGGTCCCTGCCCTGCTATCCGCACACGCACCTGAGCAAAGGGAAGCTCGATGTATTGCATTCCTGGTCGTGTGTGTTGTGCCCATTGCCGGGTTGAGCATCGTTGTGTGAACGACAAGCGAACGGTATCTAACCAAGCGACATTCATAGAAAAGTATCCTTCCTTCTGTTCGTATTCCTCACGTACCCTCTTGTCTCTGCATTTCTTTCCTTTGGTCCTCGCGTATCGGCACGAGAGGTCACACTACGATGGTGCTTCTGCGTTAAACAGAGGAAATGAGCCTGAATGGAGCAGTTGTTGCATCGCTTCGACGAATGAATGTGGTGCTTGATAATCGGGGTGACTGCGGAAGAGAGCCGCAACGCGATCAAGTTTGGTCAGTTCTTGCATGCTAGCAACGACTTCAGGGTTCTTGCCCTGTACCATGAGAGGAGCCGCAAAGAGTAGTCGCTTTGTGTTGGTCTTAGCTTTTGCACTCTTGTAGACTGCTTGGTGTGCGCAACGACAGGGAGCGGAAGGATTGACGAGGCCACAGGAGCTTTCCATAAAGGTGCGAAGGCGCATACGGGCACGAGACAGACGTTTACGAAATGTCGTGATGGGAAGCGCGAGAATCGCACTTGCCTCCTCGCCACTCACCTCGAAGATGTCGCCCAGGATGAACGCAATGCGTTCTTCTCTTTCTAAGCACAACAGCATACCCAATGTACAGCCAATTTTGACTTCCTCGATGTAGAGCCAATCCTCTCCCTGCTCTATCTCTGTTTGAAACAGTGGCGTTAGCAGTCCCGCTTGAAGTTGTTCGTTGAATTGTTCAAAGGTGTGCGTTTTGGCTTCGGAGTACTGCTTGCGTTTTGTGAGCAGGTGATTGCACGCAATATGGTAGACCCAGGTGAGAAAGGAACTCTCGTGTCGAAAGTCGCTCAAATGCGTGAGCACTTTGATCAAAATCTCCTGGGAGGCATCTTCTGCATCCGCTGTATGCCAAAGCATACGGAGTGCCAATCCATATACACGATCCTGGATACCTCGTATCACGGCTTCAAGAGCGTCCTTGTCACCCTCTTTGGCTCGCTCAACCCAGAACTCAAGTGTCTCTTGCGTCTGTTCCATTTCTGCACCTTTCCAATTTCGCGGAGAACCTCTCAATACTATAGACATCGGAGCGTGTGAGATGTGACCCAAAAAATGAGCAGAAATCTGAGGGACTGAAAAAATGGATGTATGAAAGGAGAGTGGATTTCTGAGCAACGCATCGTTGAAGCAATCCAGGTTCTGCTTAGGATGAAAGCGATGCTGTATGATGTGCTCGAAAACGGCGCACCTTCATCAGATTCGCACACTTGTCGGAGGTACAATACTGCTTGGTTCGACTTTTACTTTCATCATAGAAAATCCAACGACAGTTGGGATTGGCACATATTTTAAGCCGTTGCGCATCGTGCGATGCAAGCATATGCACGAATGAAGCCGCAATCTCAGCCTGCACCCACTCCCAATCACTTTTCACTGGCACCATTTCCATCTGATATCCTTGCCCCTCTTTTCTTATATGACGACGCAGTGGTACTTTGAGCAGAACTGTATTGAGGGCGGTCTGATCCTGTTCTGAAATCTGTCCCTCTTTCGTGAGAGTCTCTATCATACGAGACAAAAGGGTACGAAGTGTAACCAGTAGTGCTCGTGTTGGTGTATCAAGATGACTCTCGACGTGGAGTCCCCATTTAAGCAGAAATGCTTCCACCCAGGCTGGTTGCTCAAGCTCATCACGTACCCAACGACCACGAAAATCACGAAATTCACTATTGACGAAATCAAGGTAGAGGGCATCCATTGTTCTCTCCATCTCCACAGAAGCCTACCAACAGTAATCTGTCTTTTTGATGCCTATTATCGCATAGAACATCCAGGATGTGAAAGAGATGTAACGTTCTAAATGATATTGACAGTTACATAGCTGATCGCGTATCCTTGTGAAGAGAGGAAACTTCTCGTTGTTCTGGCACGCGACTCATCAGGAAAGGACTTCACCAATGGTTCATCATTACCAGGAACAGGCCGAAGAATGCTTTTCTCGCCGTGACGTTCTCAGAGGAGTGGCTGGTGTACTGCTCACACTTGGTCTCGAAGGGTGTACTCAATCTCTTTCCTTCCGGTCAACTCCGACTCCCGTTCCAACGACGCGTCGTCAAGGAAGCGTTTTGTACAGCTATCGTGGTCATCGAAGCCGTGTTTCAACCGTGGCATGGTCGCCTAATGGCATATACATTGCATCGGGGTCATTAGATAAGACGGTTCATGTGTGGTCTGCGAACCCTAGCCATTCTATCCGTCCCTTTATATATCGAGGCCATACTGCTGGCGTACAAAGCGTGGCATGGTCTTCTGATGGAAGTCGCGTTGTCTCTGGTTCTCTCGACACAACCGTGCAGGTGTGGAATGCTCTGACGGGAGAGCAGAAAGGTCTCTATCAGGGCCATACCGATAGTGTCATGACAGTCGCATGGTCCACCCATGGGGATGCGGTTGCTTCTGGCTCAGCCGATGGCACGGTGCGGGTGTGGGATGTTGCGACCGGGAAACAGCAGCATGTGTATCGAGGTCATACCGCAGGTGTCAACTCGCTTGTGTGGTCGCCCGATAGTCGGTCTATCGCCTCTGGTGCTTCAGACAAGACTGTCCACATCATCGACGCTACGTCTGGCAAGCAAGTCTCTATCTATCGTGGACATACTGATACTGTCAGTTCTGTCTCCTGGTCGCCCGATGGCGTCTTCATCGCCTCTGGCTCATGGGACAAAACGGTGCAGGTGTGGCATGCATTCACGGGTGAACGGGCCTACATGTACCGAGGGTACAACGTGCAGGCCGCACGATACGATCCCTCGAAAGGGGTGTTACCCGATCTCATTCTTGCGGTGGCGTGGTCGCATCATGGAAAACGCATTGCGGCAACCACGCAGGTTTATTGCGGTGATAGCTGTGGTGTCGTATTAGAGTGGGATGCCTATACCCAACAGCACTTCAGCTTTAATATCGACTTGCCGATCTTTGCCTTGGCGTGGTCGCCTGACGACACTCGTCTGGTCTCCTCAGTTGAGGTTACCACCCAAGACAGTTCGATCACGGATGCAGATGGCCCCTATGTGCAGATAACGCAAGCGTAGTCTCGTATACCACCAATGCAGAAAGGAATTTGGCTTTTCAGTGTTTCCTTCATTGGCTGTTGTGACCTGATGAAATGTGCGGTATCTTCAACTCTATGAGCCGAACGTGAGGAATGATAAGAAAAGAAACCTCTGCGGGTTTTATAGAAAGGGAGATAGTATGACGTATCGGTATCTCTTACTCGATGTCTTTACAGATAGACCTTTTGGCGGTAATCCTCTCGCGGTCTTCCCTGACGCGCAGGGAATTGATGCGAAGATGATGCAGGCAATTGCCAAAGAATTCAATCTTTCAGAGACGACCTTTGTCTTGCCACCTACAGAGACGAGTGCCGACTACCATGTTCGCATTTTTACTCCAACGGCAGAATTGCCAATGGCAGGTCATCCCACCGTTGGCACAGCATTTGTGCTGGCACGGGAGCGGATGAAGGCACAGCAACCGCCGCCGACAACCTTGTCGCTTCAAGAGGGAGTTGGGATCATCCCTGTTACGCTCGCGTGGGATACCCCTCCTGCACCCAAAATCACTATGCGGCAACTGCTTCCTACGTTCGGGCCACGTTTCGAGAACCCTGATATTCTCGCTTCCGTTCTCTCTCTTGAGCCTGAGGACCTGATGTCCAACGTGCCGATAGAGGTTGTCTCGTGTGGCGTTCCTTTTTTGATCGTCCCTGTCAAGACGCTGCAAGCGGTTCAGCGTATCTCATTTCAACAGAGTCTTTGGGAGCGAGAGCTTGCACACCTGACACCAGAGGTACTCGTCTTTACGCAACAGCCCCAGACACCAGAGGCAACCGTCCATTGTCGGATGTTCGCTCCTGCTCTGGGAATAGCAGAAGACCCAGCCACAGGCTCGGCGAATGGGCCACTTGGGGCATATTTGGTACGGTATGGATTGGTTCCTACCGAGTCGCCGACCATTTCACTGCTGAGTGAACAGGGCTTTGAGATGGGCCGTCCAAGCTTGATGTCTATCACGATAGAGCACACAGATCAGCAAATCAGTGGTGTCCGTGTTGGCGGACATTGTGTCTTCATCGGGGAAGGTGTCCTTGAGATTGACGCACACGAATAATATGAGAAGCAGTTCCAATGGAGAAGAAGAATGCATATCGAACAGAAATTGACCTCGCTTGGCCTGACGTTACCACATGGCACCGTTCCCGTGGCAAACTTCGTCGCGACCGTTCAAACAGGTAATCTCCTCTTTGTCTCAGGGCATATCTCGACCACCCTGCGAGGCAAGCTTGGGCGCGATGTGACCAAGGAGCAGGGGTACGAAGCGGCACGACAGATCGCTCTTGACCTGCTTGGATCGGTCCATGATGCACTTGGCGATCTTGACCGTGTCGGTCGTCTCGTCAAACTGCTAGGATTGGTGAATAGCACCGACACCTTTACTGAGCAACCCTATGTCATCAATGGGGCTTCAGACCTGTTCGTAGAAGTGTTTGGGACACGAGGCCACCATGCCCGTTCTGCTATTGGAGTCGCTCAACTTCCCGCAAATGCTGCTGTCGAAATTGAGATGATTGTGGAAGTAGTGAACCCCTGACCGCTCTGATTTGCTTCTCGGCTATGCAAGTCTTGACATCTCTAACATCATTTAGAGGCAAAGATCCTGAGAGAGGCGATTCAACAGGTGACAGCACTCCATCCCCATTTCTGAAAGAAAGCGATGGAGTGCCGCCTGTTGTACTCAAGAGTGATCTTCTGCCTCTGTAGAAATACTCGCGAATGCCTGCGCGATATCCTCAAGGAGGTCCTGCGTATCCTCGCATCCAACACTCAATCGGATGAAGCCTTCAGGAATCGCATCACCACCCCACCTCGCTCGCCGTTCCGCTGTGGTATGCACTCCTCCAAAGCTCGTGGCTTGCAAAATGAGACGACATGCATTCAAGAAGTGTTCAGCCTGCGTTTTCCCTTTCAGGACAAAACTCACCACAGGTCCATAGCGTTTCATCTGCCGAGAGGCAAGAGCGTAAGCAGGGTCCTGCGGAAGCCCAGGATAGCGCACGAGCACAACCTCTGGGTGTGCCGCGAGCAACTGAGCAATCTCCAGGGCACTCTTGCATTGTCGCTCCAAGCGCACATCTAAGGTTACAAGAGAGCGATGCGCAAGCCACACTTCCATTGGACCAGGGATAGCTCCGTGCAGCGTCCGAAATGTCTGCAAGCGTTCGCGCCATGAGACATCACGGGTTGCGACATGACCGAGAAGAAGGTCACCATGACCTGTAAGTGCTTTTGTATCGCTGGACACGGAAAAATCTGCGCCAAAGTGGAGTGGCTGTTGACCAAGAACAGTTGCGGTCGTGTTATCCACCGCCACCATGACACCACGATGGTGTGCAGATGCAATCAGCTCGGCAAGATCACAAACATCAAGTCCTGGATTACTCGGCGTTTCTAACCACAACACTGTTGCACCATCAAGCATTCCACTTTGTGCGTTCCCAGCAGTTGGGGCTAGACGAACCTCAATGCCCTGTGACGCAAAATATCCTTCGGCAAGCATTCGGGCTGTGTAGTAGCCATCTGAGGGCATGACCAACACATTTCCCCTATGAAGGGTGACACCCAAAACAGCCGTTACCGCCGCCATGCCAGAGGCAAAAACAATACTTGGCCCGCCCTCAAGTTCGCTCAGGGCTTGCTCGAAGTGTGTCCAGGTGGGATTGTGATAGCGACCATAGCTATAGTCTGAGGTGCTTGGCTCGCCGATGAGATGATAGGGACCAGCAAAGGTTGGTCCTGGCAGGAACGGCTCTCCTTGCACTGCATGTGGCAAACCAGCACGAACAACACGAGTTGCATCACGCATACGCGAGTTCTCCTTGTCTCTTTTATTTTGATTACTTTGAGCATATCTAAAAGCATATCATGATACAAGAGCCAATATGGGGCTCTGGAATGTTATTGTCTCCTCTGCTTTGAGAAGTGCAACGACAGCTTTTTGTTTCACCATCCTCTTATGTGAAGCCAAACCTGTTTGTGGCACGGTGATGAAGCAGAAAGTGGACCTTGCGCTTCTATCACTTCTCACATAAAGAGTGTCCTTTTATCTCTACTCTAAGAAAGGTTGACGTATGCGAGAGTATCTTCGCTTTCCCTTTGATGGAAGTCATTCTGACATCGCTTCAGTCATTGACAAGTGTTCGCTTTGGGCTGCGAGATTTGGCCTCATCCTCCTCGATCACCTGGAACTACGCCCCAATCTCAACATTCTGGACCTCGCCTGTGGAACGGGCGTTCCGCTTTTTGAATTAGCACAAATATATGGAAGAACTTGTCAAGTGATTGGCGTCGATAGCTGGAAAGAAGCAATTGAGAGAGCCAGGTCGAAGTTGCAGACGTATCAGTTCCCCAATGTGCAGATGCTTGAAGCTGCTGCTGAGCATCTCCCGTTTCAGGAGCAGACCTTTGATATGATCGTTTCCAATCTGGGGATCAACAATTTTGCTGATCCCCCAGCAGTATTGGCAGAATGTTTTCGTGTGACGAAACCTGGAGCCCAGATCGTGCTGACAACAAGTCCAATGGGGCATATGTCTAAGTTTTATGAGGTATTTGGTCAGATCGTGTTGGAATTCCAAAAACCTGCATACATGGAACGATTATAGATGCATGAAGCTCACCATGGCACGAAAGGCTCTCTCAGGAGCCTACTCTAGGCAGGAGGATTTCATCTGGTTGATGTCAAAGAGGAGCAGTTCCAGCTACGCTATCTGAATGGCAGTGTTTTCTTCAATCATGCCTTGACGAAGTTGGGCTTCTTAGAGGGCTGGCGACGGGTCGTCGATCCAGAGGACGAAGAGCAGGTATTCACGCTCCTCGAAAACAAACTCAATCAGATCGCGGACACCTATGGAGAACTGCGTATGACCGTGCCTATATTGTCTCTCAAAGGAGAAAAAATCGCGTGAGGACACCTCTTCTATAGCTCTTACGCAAGCTCACTGATGAGGCAAAACTCTCTGCTCAACGGATTGCGTTCCCTACAACAGATATTTTTGCTTCCACATTTGCAGTCGTTCTTCTTCATCCTCGATGGGTACAGGGTCGTATCCGAAGTCGATACTGAACGTCCCATTTCTTTGAAGGATGTAGGTCGCCGAACTCCATAAAGGGGGCGTGCTTGCTTGGCTCATCTCCTGCCATACTCTCCGAAACGCGTTATAGACCTCTAACGATACTCCGCTCATCAGTGGTTGTATGGAACCATCTTTACCTCGATAGTAGCAGACGAGCGACCCAGTGTCCACCTCCATTTCAACAAGCACCCATACTACTTGCCAATCATCCAGCAGCGTCTTAGAAATCGCAGTGCGTGCCTGTCGATAAAATGTTGCAAGGTGCTTGGACATCCTGTTGTCGTTGTTCTCATCGGATACTCCTCTCATCGCTGTCACCCACGCTTTTCCCAATTGTTTGAATATAGCATTCCTGTTGCTCCTGTAACTCTCGCTCGCTCCAGATTGTCGCTCGTTTCATACACAGAGATACGTGAGAAGAACATACTTCTTCACGCTTTCATAATGCATAGTATTATCATCAACAATGTATCAGAAAGAGGTTCCTCACCATTGAACGTGATTGAAACAGAGCGGCTGGTCCTCCGTCATCTCACTGTGGACGATGGGGCTTTTATCCCTGCCTTGACCAACGATCCCTCGTGGGTACAATTTATCGGTGACATCGGTGTACGAACTCTTGAAGATGCCAGTGCGTATATTGTGCGTGGACCGACGGCTATGTACGCTCGCGAGGGCTTTGGTCTGTACCTCACCGCTCTCAAAGATGACGGTATCCCGATTGGCATCTGCGGATTGATCAAAAGAGCGTCTTTAGACGATGTGGATATTGGTTTTGCTTTTCTTCCCCAGTTCTGGTCCCAAGGCTACGCGTATGAAGCGGCCTCTGCAACAATAATGCATGGGAGACAGGTTCTGGGCCTGCAGCGTATTGTAGCTATCACGACATCTGAGAATCAGGGTTCAGTTCATCTACTCGAAAAGCTGGGTCTGCATTTTGAACGTCTTATCACTCTAGCAAACAACGCTCAAGAGTTTCGATTATTTGCTACAGCAGTCTGACACAATATACCCATCCATGTGTCATCGCTCTCCCGTGTACTCCGCCCAAATAGCCCGTGAGGCGGTCTGATGCCACTCCATCGTCTTTGGTCGTCGCTTCGCTTGCTGCTGAGCCGCCAGATAGTCTCCAATGGCCTCTTCTATTGTTGTGCTCATGCTCAGGATGCGATACAGATCGTCCAGGTGCTGATATGCCTGTGCTCCAACAAAGCGATCATAGCCCTCCACCTGACGGACAAGATGCCCATTCTTCTGCTCCACGTAGCACTGATCGTTTTTGAGTGCAGGACGCCCGCACGTGAACGTGATCTGTTCGGCTTCACAATAGTTCAGGAGCAGATCCGTTCATGAATTCGGTGCCATTATCGGTATCCAAGCCGAGCAGAGGAAAGGGAAACAGCTGGCGTGCCCGCTTCACGGCAACAAGCACCGCTTCAGCACTCTTCGTGAGCAGAGGAAGACATTCGGTCCAGCCTGTCGCAATATCGGTGAGCGTCAAGGTGAAGAGATAGGTTTCCTCCACTGATGGGCCACAATGCGCCACTAGGTCCGCTTCGACAAACCCAGGCACCTGCTCATCCCACTGCTCAAACGTGCGAATGGGGATGGTGCTCTTGAGCAAGGTCCCTCTCTCGTCGTACACAAACCACGCATCTCTTGCTGTCGATGTGAACGAAGAAGACGATCTGCTGTTGCCGCACTAATGGAGAGCAATTGGGTTCGGCACTTCGGCGTCAGATGGAGATGGTCATGCCGTTCTAAGGAGTCGAGGAACATCGGTAAAGACGGGATCAGCCGTTTGGCACAGACTCGGTTCGTCTGGTTCCAGACCTGGACCAACGCCGCTTCTACGTCTGTTTCATACACCCGTCGAGGAAGATGAAGTGCAGATGGGTGTCCTTCGTCGGCATGCCTCAACAGCCACATCGCGTATTTGCGATGGTAGCCCGTCAGACGAACGAAGTCGTCCACCACTCCCCGTTTGTGTGTCCATGATGCCCCTTGATACAAAGGAGCTATCAGCTGAAGGATCTCGCGTCGTGCATGCAAACTCACTCCCACATCCACGTGCCTCCTCCTCTGCCGAGGTTTCAGAGGAGGCACAGGTGCCACAACGACAGCGACATCTGCTCGTGCCTCATCCAGAATCTTCCTGTTTCTTCTCACGATACCACCTACTCTCTAGGTGAAATACTAGGAAATAGCACTCATGAGTCTCAAGAAAGCGGCTGGAAGCGGATCTGTTTCAGGAAGATTTCTGGTGAGGCAATGCGCCCAAAACGGTGGAAGGATGTCCCTGCACCCTCCCTTCCAAAAACAAAATCG
>CAXTWV010000127.1:0-12665 GCA_964248005.1 uncultured Ktedonobacteraceae bacterium
CCCCCCCCCCCCCCCCCCCCCCCCCCCCCCCCCCCACCGCATTTCTTTTTTGTGTGAATTATACGCCCATCGAGCGACCGATGATCTCTTTCATGATTTCGTTGGTGCCAGCGTAGATGCTTTGCACGCGTGCATCAAGGTAGGCACGAGCGATGGGGTATTCGGTCATGTACCCGTAGCCGCCGAATAATTGCACACATTGGTCTAGCACCCTTTTCTGCAGGTCGGAGGTCCACCATTTCGCCATGGCAGCCGTTTCCGGTGTAAGCGTTCTCGCGTTCAGCTCCTCGATGCAGCGATCAACGAAGACACGTGCAATCTCGATCTCTGTCTTCATCTCTGCGAGCTTGAAGCGTGAATTTTGAAAGCTGCCAATGGGTTGCCCGAAAGCAGTGCGCTCTTTGCAGTAGGCAAGCGTTATCTCTAGCGCGGTCTCACAAGCGGCGACAGCACTGATACCCACGCTCAAGCGTTCCTGAGCGAGTTGGCGCATGAGATAATAAAAACCTTGTCCTTCCTCGCCGAGAAGGTTGGTGACGGGAACTTCGACATCCTCAAAAAAGAGTTCCGCCGTATCCTGTGCTTTGAAGCCCATTTTTTCAAGCTTACGACCACGCTTGAAGCCTTCCATACCACGTTCCACTATCAGTAGGCTGATACCTTTGTGTCGCTTTTCAGGATCGGTTTTTGCCACCACAATGACCACATCGCTCAAAATGCCGTTGGTGATAAATGTCTTCTGTCCATTCAGAATGTACGCGTCGCCTTTACGAACTGCTGTGGTTTTGATAGCTGCGAGGTCGCTTCCCGTATTCGGCTCCGTCATGGCAATTGCCGTGATGAGTTCGCCTGCACACATTTTAGGCAACCAGCGTTGCTTCTGTTCCTCTGTGGAATAGGCGAGCAAGTAGGGCAGGACGATATCGTTATGCAGACCCATGCCAGCACCCGCGCTGGACGCACCGACGCGTGCAGTTTCTTCCGCGATAATCGCGCTATAGCTGAAATCGTCCACGCCAGAGCCACCGTATTCTTCCGGCACGACGAGACCCAGAAAGCCTTGCTGTCCCGCTTTCAGCCAGAGTTCGCGTGAGACAATGCCCTCTTTCTCCCACTGATCATTGTAGGGCACGATTTCCTTTTCTACAAAATGCCGGAACGTGTCACGGAACAGCGTATGTTCCTCAGTAAATAGCGTCCTTTTCATCGTTAGTCTCTCCTGTGTAGGGTCCGATTTATCACGTCTTGATAGTAGTACGTTCTACTGCGCAAATTTCATGCTTCTCTATTGTATCTTGTTTCCAGGGGAACTTTCCAATTTGGTACAGTTCAACCACGCGAAAAATATGATATAGTCCATAGGAGAGACCTATAAAACGCCTGTAGGGGTCTAATTCTATTACACCCTTTTGGCAATCAACAATGTTGGAGGATGTTGTAACGTCTCATCAATCCTATGGACGGAATCGGTTGGGCAAAGGGTGTAATAGAATTAGACCCCTACATTTTCACGTTACAAACAACATCCCAAAAGAGGAGAGCATACGATGAATACCGACCACGAACACACCAACGTTACAAACAACGAGAACGCGCAACAATACGAAGTACATATGGGCGATCAAATCGCTGTATTAGAATATAAACGTGCAGGAAATCATATTACCTACATTCATACAGGCGTTCCACCTGAGATGGAGGGTCATGGCATCGCTAGCCAATTAGCACATACCGCGCTTGAAGATGCACAAAGAGAACATCTGTCGGTCACTCCTCAATGCCCATTCGTTGCGTCATACATTCGAGAGCATACAGAGTATCTTCCTTTGCTGAGCCAAGCTGAGCAAACACGTGTCATGCAGGAGTAAGGAGCTTGTGCAATGGCAGATATGCAAGGACTTTTTAGCTTACAAGGCTTGACGGCTGTGATCACTGGAGGCAGTGGCGCATTAGGAAGCGCGATGGCACAAGGTTTAGCGCGTGCGGGTGCGAGAGTTGCTATTATCAGTCTACGAGCCGAAACTGGGACAAGAGTTGTGGAGACAATTCGTGCCGAGGGTGGGCAAGCTATGAGTATAGCCAGTAGTGTCAACGATGATGCGGCACTTGAACGTGCGGTAGAACAGGTCACAAACACCTTCGGACCCATTGATATCCTGGTCAATGCGGCAGGGGGCAATAATCCACTTGCGACAACAAATGATACACGTTCCTTCTTTGATTTGAGTACCGAAGCGTCAAACACCGTCTTTAGCTTAAACGCAACTGGTACGATACAAAGTTGTCGCGCTTTTGGACGTGGCATGGCGGAACGCAAACAAGGCAATATCATCAATATCACCTCGATGAGTGCTTTACGTCCCCTGACACGCATTCCAACCTATAGCGCGGCAAAAGCCGCGGTTGCTAATTTTACGCAATGGTTA
Organism: uncultured Ktedonobacteraceae bacterium; assembly: GCA_964248005.1. GTDB lineage: Bacteria > Chloroflexota > Ktedonobacteria > Ktedonobacterales > Ktedonobacteraceae > JBBQVS01. The sequence continues at coordinate 2,427 of CAXTWV010000127.1, forward strand.
GCAGTCCATATGGCTCAGGAATATAGCTCGAACATTCGCGTGAACGCGATTGCACCAGGATTTTTTCTGACAGAACAGAACCGCTTCTTGTTGACTGACGCGCAGAGCGGCGAACTTACCGAACGTGGACATACGATTATCAATCACACTCCTATGGCTCGGCTTGGCACACCCGATGATCTTGTCGGGACACTACTTTGGCTTGCTAGTCCTGCCTCCGCATTCGTTACGGGCATCGTTGTTCCTGTCGATGGTGGCTTCTCTTCTTTCGGCGGTGTGTGATTGATATCCTTGTTTTTGATGTGAAACGAGAGGTGCATATGCTTTACGGTAAAGGCTCAACGACGGAGACGCTTACAGACAATGATGTACAGCACGCTATTGTGCAAGCATTCGACTCACTCTCGCTGGATAGAAAACGGGTACTAGTGATTATTCCCGATGGCACACGTACTGCTCCTATCCCTCTTTTCTTCCGCTTACTGTATGAGCATATCGGACAGCGTGTCACACGTCTCGACTACCTGATTGCGCTTGGCACGCATCAACCGATGGAAGAGGCTGCGATAGAGCATCTCGTGGGCATCTCCAAGCAAGAGCGAGCCGAACGGTATCCCAATGTCTCTATCCTCAATCATCATTGGTCACAACCAGACATGCTCACCACCGTCGGCACGATTTCACGGCAAGAGGCACAACAGATTACCGATGGCCTACTCGTAGAGGATGTACCCGTAACGCTCAACCGCACAATTTTTGACTATGACCAACTGATTATCTGTGGCCCCGTTTTCCCTCACGAGGTCGTAGGCTTCTCCGGTGGGGCTAAATATCTCTTCCCCGGCATAGCAGGACCCGATATCATCAACTTTACGCACTGGCTTGGCGCACTCGTGACCAGTATGCATACGATTGGCGTCAAGGATACACCTGTCCGCCGCATCATTCACCGAGCCGCCGAATTTGTTGACCGTCCACTGCTGTGTATGGCTCTTGCATTGAAAGGTGAAGCGTTGCATGGCCTTTATATTGGCTCGTATCTTGAGGCATGGAGTGCGGCGGCAGACCTCTCGGCACAACTCAACATCATTCCTGTAGACACACCGTTCAAGCGTGTACTTTCGATGCCATCGCATATCTACGACGATCTCTGGACAGCAGCAAAGGCGATGTATAAGACAGAGCCAGCCATCGCTGACGGTGGCGAAGTTATCATTTATGCACCCAACGTCACCGAGATTTCCTACACGCACGGCAAACTTATCGACGAAGTTGGCTATCATGTGCGTGACTATTTCACGAAACAGTGGGAGCGTTTCAAGGATGTCCCCGGCAGTATTCTCGCCCATAGCACGCATGTAAAAGGGACAGGTACATTTGAAAACGGTATCGAGACCCCACGCATTCATGTGACGTTAGCCACAGGTATTCCAGAGGAACGCTGCAAACGTGTCAATCTCGGCTATTTAGACTATAAGACAATCAATGTGGACGAGTGGAAGAACCGCGAACAAGAGGGAATTTTGTTCGTGCCTCATGCGGGCGAGATGCTCTATCGTGCTGAATCGCTTTTTGCGACCAAACAGGAAACATCAAGGAGGTCCGTATGAAGTTCGGCGTCTGTGCTTCCTATCAAGAGATCGCAGCACTACAAGCGAGGCCATTCGATTATCTCGAAGAAAATGTACAGCGCTTTCTCGTACCAGAACAACCTCAAGAACGCTTTGAGGAGATAATACATGAAGTTCAGTCGTTAGCCTTGCCCATTGAAGCGTGTAACAGTATGCTCCCTGCCGATCTACTCCTCATAGCAACACCTCAGCAGCATGTAGATACGGTTCGCTTAGAGCGATATATCAGAACGATGCTGCAACGTGCCGAGCAGGTGGGCATTCGCGTTATCGTCTTTGGCAGTGGACAAGCGCGTGCATGTCCTCCTGGATACGACCACAACGACGCAGTAAATCAGCTTGGCATGTATCTGGCAACATGGAGCGAGTGGGCAAGAGAACATGGCGTATCCATCGCACTTGAACCATTACGTTATGAAGAAACAAACATACTGAATACGGTCACGGAAGGCGGCACACTTGTCACAAAGCATGTCGTTTCTGGTGCGACGTTGCTTATCGACACGTATCATATGGCCTGTAATGGAGAGAAACCGACGGATATTTTACCGTGGACAGCACTCATCTCTCATGTACATGTTGCCGAAAAGCAAGACCGTGCAGCTCCTGGACACTATGGCGAAGACTTGCGTCCCTATTTTTCGGCTCTTCGTGAAGGAAACTACGATTCACGCATCTCAATAGAATGTAACTGGCAAGATTTCGCCAACGAGGTCGGACCTGCAATCGAGACGGTGAAGAGGCAATGGGCGGATATGTAGGGGTCTAATTCATTACACCCTCGTTCGGCGTGTGATGCGGCACAAGGGTGTAATGAATTAGACCCCTACATGAGTTTAGCGCGGAGAAATTTTATTATGATAGAAAATGAAGAGCAACACGTTACCCCATTACAACGCTTGCTTACAGAAGATGCTATTGGTCAATTGCAGAGACGCGAAGGACGCATGACACAATTGGGGAGCGAAGATGGCGTTCTCAAACTCGACTGGGTGGATGGCGTTGCACGTTTGCTTGCTCATCCTAACTGGCTAGAAACCGTAGAAGCTGAGGCACGTGCGATCTGGGAACAAGGGATTCGGCATATACTCTGGGCTGGCATGGGTGGATCTATTATTACAGTGCGTGTTCTGGTCGAGATGGGCTTTGGCGGTGGAAGAGATGAGCAGTTCATCACCATTCATCCACTGGATAGCACTGATCCCGCCGCACTAAATGCAATTGTTCGTTCGCTTGCGCAAAGCAAACACCTTCCTGAGCCAGCATCCTCATCAGACACAAGCTACTTGCATACACTTTTACAGGATGTCATGATGATTGGCGTCTCAATGGGCATGACCTCGGAGGAGCCAATTACGCATCTTGAGTGGTTTACCGCGTTGTTGCAGCAAGCACAGCTACAGCCCTCGCAACATCTACTTATCATGACGCTTCCAAATTCCTATCTTGACAAGTTCGCGCAACAGTATCAAGTCCCAACGCGTCCGCTTCAACTTGATGGAGGGACAGGGACTGGTGGACGGATGAGCGCACCGACAACACGTGTTTTTCTGCTTCCTGCCGCGCTCTATCTTACACGTCTTGCACCCACAACAGGAGCGTTACGCCACATTCTACAGCAGGCGTGGCAGTATCATTCTCTCGCAATAGCGCAACCTGCCGCGTCTCCATTTGTACAACTAACTGCGGCACTGAGTGAAGCGAGTAGAGATGGTGCTTGTCAGTTGCGGCTCAAGATGTCGGAGGCGGAGTCGCCACTTGCGCAGTGGATTGAGCAACTCATGGAGGAGAGTCTTGGCAAAGGTGGCAAGGGCGTTGTCGTTTTTTATGAGCAAGCGTTAAACATCCAAGCACCGAACTATAGCACAGATGGCACGCTTGCTGTCCAAGTTGTTTCTGAACATCATGACCCTACAAAGGAGACAAATAGCTTTTCTCTATCTCAACCCTATCTTGCCACTCAAGAACCACAGGAGCGACTTGCTGCCCTTGCCGCAAGCTTCTTAGGTTGGCAACTCACGATGGCTCTGTATGGCTATCTGCAAGATATTACGTTCGCGGGTCAACCCGCTGTGGAGAATTATAAGGCGCGAGCACGGAAGCTACGCAGTCAAGCCGATCCTTTGCAGGTGCTTACAAGCTGGCAAGCAAAAGCAACACACGATTCGTTAACGCTCTTTGCCCCTGACAGCGTTAATACGATACAAACACCATCCGCTCTTTTCGCGTCAGCCCTTACTCAGCAAGCAGACCGTTTAGACTACCTCGATTGTACCTTTAATGGTGTGGCATCGTCGCTGATACAATCCTTGCTTGACAAGCATATTTCATTGCTAGGCAATCAACTGCTAGGGGTTCCTGTGAAGATACGGCAGGCACCAGCCGCCTATCATTCGACGGAGCAGAGCGAGATGGACGGTCCACCCTCGTTTGTGAGTCTACGTATTCTTGTACGCACACACGAAACAAGCCTACTTGGAACCTATAGCGATACATTTTTACGTGCGCAAGCCGTCAGCACATGGCAAGCGATGATTGAGCAGGGAAGACGTTGCTATCTCTTGCTCGTGAATGGGGATAATGAAGAGGCGGTAGGGTTGCTTATACGCTTTTTTGAAGATGTTGAAAAAGCGTTGAGGCATGATGAATTGTAGGAGTTTAACTCATTTTACAGCAGAGTTCACTTCTACAAGATGAGATTCCTGCAACGAATCACTTGGTAGTAAATTACTACCAGGTTTGTGAAGTCGTTCTACAAGCGACTTGGTATATCTTCCTGACGTCGGGAAGATATAAAAAATGGAAGGATATGTAGCATGAATGATCAACCGAAACTTGAACGGGAAGAACAATTTCGCCTCAAGCATAAAGACCAACCGAATCTTTTTGATCAGCCCAATGAAAAGAGCGAGAAGTAAGCATGACTCGGCTGGGCAATGAAAAAGGAGAATATCAACACATGACAGAGAAACTGCGTTTTGGCATTATTGGCTGTGGCGTCATCGGTCCCACACATGCTGAGGCGATTGAGAGCCTACCAGATGCACAACTTATCGCTGTGGCTGACCCTATAGAGAGCAGAGCACAAAAGCTCGCAGACAAGTATAGCGTTATCCCTTATACGGATATTCAGGCAATGCTTGACCGTGAACAGCTTGATGTTGTCACAGTGTGTACACCAAGTGGTGAGCACGGTAAACATGCGTGTCAGGTTATGCGCACAGGACGCCATGTGATTGTAGAGAAACCAATGGAAATCACACGGGCTGCGATTGACGGGATGCTACGTACTCAGCAGGAGATGGGCGTCAAGCTCTCCGTTATTAGTCAACATCGCTTCGATGCCGCCACGCAACATATACACACACTTGTACAAGAGCAGGCTTTTGGTCGTCTTGTCCTCGGCAATGTGATTATTCCCTGGTGGCGTTCACAGGCGTATTATGATAGCGGGGCATGGCGTGGTACCTGGGAATTTGACGGAGGGGGCGTCTTGATGAACCAGTCTATTCACTCCATTGACTTACTACAATGGCTGATGGGTCCCGTTAAAAGTCTGTATGCCTATACGGACACGTTAGCACATCGCATGGAAACAGAAGATGTGGGCGTTGCGGTCCTGCGCTTTACAAATGGAGCTGTTGGCACCATTGCCGCGACTACGGGAGCCTATCCGGGTGTGACAACACGCATTGAGCTATTTGGCGACAAAGGATCAGCCATCATCGAGAACGATCAGCTAAGTTATCTACATCTCGCACGCGATGAACAAGAGCAGGCAAGCGATTATGGCTCAAATCCGAAAACAGCGCGAAAAATAGCGGTGGATAGTTCCACAGCGCAAAATCCTGCCGCGCTTTCCGCGAACAGCCACGCGTTACAGATCGCGGACATGATTCGTGCCATTCGAGAAAACGGCACGCCACTTGTTGATGGCAACGTCGCACGGCAGGCTGTCGATATTATTTTAGGTATCTATGAGTCGGTTCGCACGCATAAGGAGATAATCCTATCATGATTCGCCTGTCAGCTTTCGCGGACGAAATCTCCGCCAACCTGGATGAACAAGTTGCCGTTCTCCATAGTGAAAACATTTCCTATCTCGACCTGCGAAGTGTGGAGGGAACCAACGTTCTTGACCTGACCGATGCGCAGGTCATGACTCTCAAAAACACGCTGAACAAACACAATATTGGTGTCGCGTGCATTGCCTCACCTATAGGCAAGGTCTCGATTACGAGTCCATTTGATGAAACGCTTAAAAGGCTTGAGCGTGCTATCGAGCTAGCCGATATCTTTCAGACACCGTTTATTCGTATCTTTTCTTTTTATCCACCTGTCCTCTCAGCAGCGGACGCGGAAAGCGACGAGTTCGTTGACCCAACCGAATGGCGTGATGAGGTTCACAAACGATTACACACTATGATTGAGCGAGCACGAACTGCTAATATCACGCTTCTGCATGAGAATGAGAAAGATATCTATGGCGACACTATCACGCGATGCGTCGATCTGCTCACAAACATCAACGATACTCATTTCCAGGCAGCGTTTGATCCAGCCAACTTTATTCAATGTAACCAGATTCCATTCCCCGACGCCTATGAAGCCCTTCGTCCATGGGTACGGTATATGCATGTGAAGGATGCACGCGCTGATGGTACTGTCGTTGCAGCAGGCGAAGGGGAAGCGCATTGGTCGGACCTCTTGCAACGCCTACATTCGCACGGCTATGATGGTTTCTTTTCATTGGAACCACATCTCGCCCTCGCCGGACAATTTCAAGGGTTTAGTGGTCCCGAACGCTTTCGTCACGCCTCGCAATCATTCCAGGGATTGTTGCAAGCGATGCATTGGGAGTACGAGTAGGGACCGATTTATCACGTCCTTGTTGGCATAGTCAATCGCCAAAAGGACGTGATGAATCGGTCTCTACATGTATTATCGGCCTCTATTATTCTATCGTCAAAAAGCGCAACATGTCGCGATAGTGTGGCGCACGTTCTATTGCGGCACCACATGCGACCATTGCTTCGTCGTAACGGAGTAGTTTCCAGAGCAATGTACCTTTTGCCCAGTAGGTTTGAGGATCGTCGTCGTCATGCGCAATTGCCTTGTCATATGCTGTAAACGCATCTTCGTACTGTTCGATCTCGCTCAATACATGTGCGATTGCGTTATAGATAGGACTAGCATCTTGTGCGTACTCCAGTGCTTGCTCATAGATACAGAGAGATTCGTCAAAACGTTTGAGAAAGGCGAGCGCGTCACCTTTGCGCTTCAGCATGTGGGCATTTGTTGGATGAAATGTCAGCACGTGCTCGTAGGCGGCAAGTGCCTCTTCATAGCGGTCGAGAAACATCAAGACGGCGGCTTTGTTCTCAAAAAAGATGCATTGCGTGGGGTCAAGAAGCGTGGCCTGTTTATAAGCTACCAACGCCTTTTGATAAAATTGGAGTCGATACAGCGAGTTCCCTTTATTATTATGCGCGTTAGCATCATAAGGGTCTAGCTGAATACATCGCTCATATGCTGCCACGGCCTCTTTATGACGTTCAAGTGTTGCCAGCACGACCGCTTTATTATAGTGAAATGCCGCTTCATTTGGAGCAAGCAACAAGGCTTTTTCGTAGAATATCAGTGCCTGTGGGTTACGCCCCAAACGATACAGTGCGGTCGCTTTACAATTTATTGCATAGACATTTTCAGGATCATACGTCAATACCTGCTCGAACGCCTCTATCGCTTCTTTGGGTTGTTCGAGCAAAATGTAAAGATTTCCTTTACTTGTATATGCCTGAATGTCTGAGGAGTCAAGTTCGGTTGCTTGCTCGTATGCATCAAGAGCAAAGTCAAACAGTTCAAACGAACACAAAATATCACCGCGCTCACGCCATGCGCAGCCAGAGGTAGGATCAAACTCCTCCTCTTGCTCTTCACACTCGATATGAGCGCGTGCGACATCAGGTTGTTCTTTTAGCTCTTCGGTGATGAAGGTCGATGTAGTACCATTCCGTTCCCCATGCTCTTCTGCTGCAGGGTCTGCAGAAGTAGCATCACGCCACCCTCTTGTGTTCATGGTTTCCCCCAAGTCGTGTAGGTGGTGTCTGCATATGCTCGCGCAGAAATATGTTATGTATACAATACATCGTAAAAAGTTTTAGAGCAAGCTACTTTTGTTCTACGCCCTAATGAACTTTGACACCCGAAATCGGTAGTGGCGGTAGGGGCAGCAATTCATTGCGCCCAAAGATGGGTCGGAGAGGGGTCCACATTACCATGCGAGACGTTGCGGAGACGTTTGCCCTACCGCCATTGCCGTCTTCGGTCGTCAAAAATCATTAGGGGACAGGAAGACCCTTGCGGTCTCCCTGCTTTTCAACTTTTTTGTGTACACGTTGGTACGATCAATTTCGTCCTAATAGCAGAGAAAAGATCATACTTTAGTAGAATGGAGACGTAGTATGTTTCAGAATGCTGACGTACCACCAGTTCAGCGTCCCACGCGTGGAGGGAGCAGTTGGTTCCACACACTATGGGTGGGCCTTCTGCTATTCGTTATCGCTACAATCATCTTATTTTTCACGCAAAATGCCAATTTGTATCCAACAGTCCTGCTTATCGGCAACTTTCTTATACCTGTAGTCTTCGTCACCTTCCTGTACGATCATCAACACCTGAGTGTTCTGACACCAGAGACTATAGGAAGAAGCTTTGGAGTTGGGGGTATCCTGGGCGTACTTGGTGCCTCGGTACTCGAAGCACTCTTACTGCCTGCTCCATCCACCGCTAATCAAGGGTTGTCTCTGGGTAGCGCGTTAGGAGTTGGACTCATTGAGGAGGGATGTAAGATCGTCGCGGTCATGTTTATAGCGCGACGTTTGCGCCATACTGAGTCGATTGATGGCCTACTATTAGGTGGTGCAGTCGGTATGGGATTTGCTGCGTTAGAGAGCACAGGCTATGCATTTACAGCATTTGTAGCAAGTCACGGTCAAGTCACCGCCTCCATTGTCTCAACAGTGATACGCGGTCTCTTTGCACCTTTTGGTCATGGCGTATGGACAGCAATTCTTGGAGCAGTTTTATTCAACCAGAGTGGCCCAAGACGCTTCCGTATCACCGGTCTGGTCATCTTTACATATCTCTTCGTCTCGGTGTTACATGGTCTTTGGGATGGTTTGCCACTTGTCTTCTTTCCTAGCATTGTCATTCCACCAGGAATTAGCATTTCGGTTGCGACCATCGTACTCAGTATCACTGGGGTTGTTGTGCTAGTTGTGATGTATAGACGTGCCCTACGACAACGCTTAAGTCAATCACCAATCGTGTAAGAATGTCCTACATAAAATAGAGAGACCCAGGCCGCATTAGGAGAATAAGGCCTGGGTGTGTCTATTTTATTTATGATAAAAACCATATTAAGGACCAACAGAGCGCAGTTTCTTGCGTAAGCCAGCACGTCTCTTCGTTTCGAGCCGGCGTACACGGCTGGCGGTTGTTGGGCGTGTTGGTCTGCGCGGCGTCTCGACGCGTTGCATCTCCTCAAGCCGTTCCGCCATACGCTCAAAGGCGGCTTCACGGTTAGCGTGCTGTGAACGTCGCTCGACCGCCGTTACGGTGATACCACTGGGACGATGATGCAGACGGACTCCCGTTTCAACCTTGTTACGATGCTGTCCCCCAGGTCCACTGGCAATAAAAAATTCTACGTCACTGTCCCGCTCCAGCGATTCGCGGTCAGTTGGATATATCTCAGTCACGAATACTTCCTTTTGACAAATTGAGGCATCTTCTTCTCTCTCTACTATACACGATATCTGTATGAAGAGAGATACTCGTGGACTAAAGAGGGTGTGCTGAAGCAGACCCGTACAGGACTTTCCCCTCACGATCCATCGTCGCTCCTGTACGGGTCTGCTTCAGCACACCCATGTCTTCCCACATAAATTCGCTAAGAAACATGGGACCGCACATTGCTTCGCTCGTGCGCACGACGCGATAAATCTGGTCCCTACGAAATTGGTTAGAAGAGAGATAGACTACTAGAAAAACAACAAGCGGACAACAAAAATTCCAAAAAGGTATACTGAGATAGCGAATATTTCAAGCAGTCACAAGGAGCAATAGCCATTATGACAACGCATAGAGCACCTTTCGCCTCGACACTCCCTGGTCGCTACTATTATGACCCGACACTTTATGAGCGAGAGCAGCAACGTATCTTCTCTCAATTATGGTTTTGTGCAGGTCACACCTCAGCACTAGCTGGACCTGGGTCATACCTGACGCTTATGCTCGGTGGGGAAAGCATACTTGTAGTGCGTTCCGGTGATGGTACGCTCCGTGCCTATCTCAATGTGTGTCGTCATAGAGGTGCGCGTCTCTGCACAGAGGAAGTGGGTCGATTGAAGGGTTCTATTCAATGTCGGTATCATGCGTGGACCTATGGGCTTGATGGACGATTGCTTGGAGCACCAAACATCCTCTCAAACACAGAGTTTGATCGTTCCGCCTTTGGCCTTTATCCGGTCAAGCTTGAGGTATGGGAAGGGTTGATCTGGCTCAATCTCGCGGACGAGCCGCCGCCATTAGAAGCGCAAGTACG
>CAXTWV010000128.1:0-12623 GCA_964248005.1 uncultured Ktedonobacteraceae bacterium
GGGCAATTAGCTACAGCGAATTGCCCTTGCCTTTATGCTTTTTTAACACGAAATTTTTTTATTGGGCACCCTGATTGGCATAACGCTCGGCGTAGTCACCGATAACGGGCAGTTTGAACATTTTTCCCTGGAATGCTTGAACCATCAGGAAAATCCACAGTACCAACACACCAATGCTGAACAATGGGCTAATGATGCAGGCAGAAACAAACTGAATAAGAGGTATACGATCAAGGATACTTAGCACAATTTCCACCACGATAATACCTGCTGTGGTGAGAATAGACTGCATGGCGTGAAAGCGTACAAAGCGGTTTTTCTTTTCCATTAAGAAAAAGATGAGACCTCCAATTGCTCCAAAGAGGTAACTCAAAAGGGCCGCGACGTTTGGTTGGATATCCATCGTGCTTGCCCCGCCTGCCGCCGCCGGGTTAGCACCCATATACTGCTGTTGTTGCTGCCCATAGGGTTGCTGTTGCCCATAATTGGGAGCTTGATACCCTCCTGGTTGCTGTTGCCCATAACCGGGTTGACCGTAACCAGGTTGCTGACCATAACCGGGTTGTCCGTAGCCGGGTTGTTGTTGCTGTCCGTAACCGGGCTGTTGACCATAACCGGGCTGCCCATAGCCGGGTTGTGCAGGTTGTTGCTGTCCATAACCTCCGTAACCGCTTTGCTGGTCTGGCTGGACATACTGCTGTCCACTATAGGGATCGGTGGGCTGAGGTACGGGATTGTAGCCACCAAACGGATTGGGGTTCTGGCCTTGCTGATTAGGGTCTTGTCCCTGATAACTCATGAGTTTTTCCTCTCTACAAACAAAAATGAAATCATTGCGGCGAGAAGCATCGCATTTTCCTTCTTTAAAAAATGCAGATAGGGAAGCCGTCAGGGGTCTATTTCTTTCAGCTGCTACCTACCCCTATCAAGTATACGCAGTATACACCCAAAGGTTGGGTATGTATATCGATAAGGCAAGCAAAATAAGCTCCTCAACTTGTATAACGAACGAAGCAGGCATTTATCTCATACGAGTTTTAGGGGTTGTCATGTTTGGCATTTGCCTGGGATGCGTCGTGTGAATGCTGATCCACGGGTGGAATCATAAATGGGTCGATAGCGTCTTGCTCCCACTGCTCGTTCGCGATAACGCTGGAACGTCGAGAAGTGATGTCGTGAGGATCACGTACTTCACGGTGTTCATCCAGACGTAAAGGAGGCTGCATATATGTTTCTGCCTCTTCTCCTTGTGGGGCATCAAGTAAAGCCGCATCAACAACTTGATCCATGTTGTCTACCAGCGTGAAACGCAGGCTCTGCCGTATTTTCGCGGGAATCTCCGCCAGGTCATTTTTGTTTTCCGCCGGTACAATCAACTGTGTGATATTCGCTTGATGGGCCGCCAGGATTTTTTCTTTCAAGCCACCAACCCCTAATACACTGCCCAAAAGTGTAATCTCGCCTGTCATAGCGAGATTACTGCGTACAGGGCGTCGCGTCAAGGCAGAGATAATCGCGGTTGCGATGGTGATACCAGCCGATGGGCCGTCCTTTGGTAGGGCGTTTTCGGGCAGATGAATATGTAAATCATTGTTTTCCTGGAAATTGGGGTCGATGTGCAGGTCGTCCGCACGCGTTCGGATGTAGGAAAGCGCAGCACGCGCCGACTCGTGCATAACATCGCCAAGTTGACCTGTAATGAGTAGGTCTCCTTTGCCAACCATTGCCACCACCTCTACTGAGAGCAACATGCCACCATTCTCAGTTACTCCCAAGCCCATTGCCGCGCCAATTTTCGAGCGTTGTACTGGCGGTGCGCTACTATAGCGCGGTGCTCCTAAATATTGCTCAAGACTATGCGTTGTGAGGCGCAAGCGGGTATTTGGTTTTTCCAGCACACGCCGTGCCGCCTTACGGCTGATAGCCGCCAATTGACGTTCGAGATTGCGCACACCAGCCTCACGCGTATAGTCAGTGACAATATGCTGCATCACCACTTGCGGTATCTTGAGTTGTTCAGGGGTCAAGCCATGTTCGTTCAACACATGAGGCAAGATATGACGTAGCCCGATATTGACCTTCTCATCAAGAATATAGCCTGGTAGCTCAATAATATCCATACGGTCAGCCAGCGGGCGTGGTATTTGATACTTCACATTGCCTGTACAAATGAAGAACACTTCGGAGAGGTCGAAAGGCACTTCCATATAATGGTCGGTGAAGGTACTATTTTGTTGTGGATCGAGTACCTCTAAGAGTGCGGCGGCCGGATCGCCACGATATTCAGACGATAATTTGTCGATCTCGTCTAGCAGGAAGACAGGGTTATGTACCCCAACGGTCTTCATGCTTTGAATAATTCTTCCAGGGAGCGCACCAACATACGTGCGCCTATGCCCACGTATCTCGGCTTCGTCATGGACACCACCAAGTGAGATACGCGCGAACTTGCGCCCTAGAGCATGGGCAATTGACTGTCCCAGCGATGTTTTGCCAACGCCGGGAGGTCCAATCAGGCAGAGGATTTGTCCGTGGCTCTCGCTCTTTGTGGCAGCTTCACCCATTCCTCTTTGTGCTTGACGTTTGAGCAATTGTTGTCGTAGCTGACGCACCGCGAGAAACTCGATAATGCGCTCTTTAATAGCCTCTAGTCCGTAATGGTCGGCATCAAGAATGCGACGCGTTTCTACCAGATCGAAACGGTCTACAGTCCGCTCGTTCCACGGCAACGCCAACATCCAATCGATATATGAGCGTAACACGGTTATCTCGGCTGATTGTGCGGGAGTGCGTTCAAGGCGGTCAATCTCTTTGCGTACCTTGACCGCGATATCACCTGGAAGAGTCTTCTCTTTCAGTTTGACGCGCAGTTCATCCGCTTCTGAAGAGGTCTCCATGCCTAACTCTTCTTGAATCGCGCGTAACTGTTCGCGTAGATAAAATTCTTTTTGCGAACGGTCTACCTGTGAATGGATACGGCTACGAATGGTTCCCTCAAGCTCTAATATCTCGATTTCGTTGCCGAGAATGACGCAGATTTTGTTCAGGCGTTCCAAGGGATCAAATGTCTCAAGCAGGTCCTGCTGTTGTTGTACATCAGTGATGACGTGTGCCCCCAAGGTATCAGACAGACGCGGCAATGTTTTGAGAATGATGATTGAATTGATGTCTTCGACCGAGAAACGGCGATTGAGTTGCGCATAGCGTTCAAAGAGGTTCGTTGCATAACGTATCAGTGCATCCGCTTGTGGACCTTTGTGCTGCTGCTCCTGTTGTGGAACAACTCTGGCGTGCAGGAATGGTTCATCTTCGAGAAGTTCTGTAATCTTCACGCGTTGGATGCCACGTACAAGAGCCTGGATCGTCCCATCTTGCTGACGTTGTATGGAGGAGACTTCAATGAGGGTACCAATGTGGAAGAGGTCTTCCACCTGTGGATCAGCGATTTCGGTAGAGCGTTGCATCACAGCAACCATTGTATGCTCAGGCCGCATCATAGCTTCTTCGGTGGCACGCACCATCTTTTCGCGCCCAATGACGAGCGCATGGCTATTATGCGGAAACACAACAACATTCTTCAACGCGACAAGAGGATACACATCGTTCTCATCTTGCGCACGCTGTGCATTTGGGACAATATCATGCTGTTCCGCATCGCTCATATGTATACGCCTGTCTTTCTCGCGCCTCGCTACTTTCTACCCAACTTCACAGAAACAATGTAGGGACCGATTTATCGCGTCCTGTTGGCCTTTTCAATCGCCGACAAGGACGTGATAAATCGGTCCCTACAGACGACGCATCAGATGAATATATCACATTACATAATCAGTCTCTATAACAAATAAAGATGAGCCTGCGTTAAGCAGACTCATCTTCGGAATAGGCGTTGTTGCGATCACCTCTTGTCACCAACAGTGGTTTGTGGTGATCGGAAATGACCTCGCCGTTGATAATCACTTTCTTGACATCGCCACGGGATGGTATCTCGTACATTACGTCAAGTAGCACATCCTCTACGATACTGCGCAGGCCGCGTGCCCCTGTACGTCGCTTGAGTGCCTCGTCAGCCGCTGCGTCAAGACCATCGGGGGTAAAGACCAATTCTACACGGTCTAGCTGTAAGAATTTCTGATATTGCTTGACTATCGCGTTCTTTGGCTCTGTCAAGATACGGATGAGTGCGGCTTTATCCAGGCTTTCCAGCGCGACATTGACGGGAAGGCGTCCAACAAATTCTGGAATAAGTCCATATTTGAGCAAGTCATCAGGAATCATTTGAGCCAACACAGACTCTTTGCTTGCCTCATCAACATTCTCCTCGTCTTTTGAGCGGAAACCGATGGTTTTGTGGCTACCAAGACGCTGCTCAACGATCTTATCCAGTCCCTCGAAGGCTCCCCCACAAATAAAGAGAATATTCGCCGTATTGATCTGAATGAAGTCTTGATGAGGATGTTTGCGTCCACCCTGTGGTGGTACATTGGCAATGGTACCCTCAATGATTTTGAGCAATGCCTGTTGTACGCCCTCACCGGATACATCTCGTGTGATAGATGGATTTTCTGACTTGCGTGCAATCTTGTCGATTTCGTCAATATAGACTATACCACGTTCCGCACGTGCGACATCAAAATCGGCGGTCTGAATGAGGCGGAGCAGAATATTCTCAACATCCTCACCGACATAGCCCGCTTCTGTAAGCGCGGTCGCATCAGCTATGCAGAACGGCACATCCAGCACCTTTGCCAATGTTTGTGCCAGCAGTGTTTTGCCACACCCGGTTGGTCCAATCATGAGGATGTTGCTCTTGCCTAGCTCTACATCGTCAATCTGCATCCCCACCCCAACACGTTTGTAGTGGTTATAGACAGCGACTGAAAGTGTCTTTTTGGCCCGCTCTTGTCCGATAACGTACTGGCTCAATTGCTCATAAATCTTCTTTGGTGCTGGAATCTTGCCAGTTTGGAGGCGTGGTTTCGAGACCGTTGCCTGCTCCTCTTCAATGATTTCTCGACATAGGTCGATACATTCATCGCAGATGTAGACACCACCAGGGCCAGCGATAAGCCGCTGTACCTGATCCTGGCTCTTGCCACAAAACGAGCAACGATACGTTGTTCGTACATTTTTCGAGTTTGCCACGTCTGTCACCTTTTCCCTTTAGAGGTGTGCTTCAATAGTTTTCTACATGAGAGACAAGAGTATTCCCTTACGAGTACTCTTGTCCCTCTCTCTACTGTTCCGTTGTCTGTGTTTCGGGTTGAGGTGTTGCAGACGCCTCATCGCCAATGGGTTCGGTCGCTGCTGAAGTTGCCGTCCCCTCCACATGTACCACATCCGGTATCTCTGTTGTCTCTATTGCTTCTGCTTGCTGCGAGAGCGTAGCACCTTCAAGGGCGGCGGCCTCGGCGTGTTCTACGCTTGTCTCTTCTTCCAGTTCTTCGTCTTGCTCCGCGTCAGGATCGGGGTCGGTTGTCAACTCAATCAGGCGTGTGAGAGCCTTCTCACGTCGATAACTGATGGCGAGTGCGCGAATTTGCTCTTCGGTGCGTGGCAATTCCTGCCCTGCTTGAGCATAGGCATTGAACAAAGCTTCCAGGTCTTCAGGCGTGATGTCAATCTTTTCCTCACTCGCAACCTCGTCTAGCACAAGTTGACGCTTGACTTGCTTCTCCGCCTCCGGCTTGGCCTCTTCAACCGATTCGTCATGAGTCTTACGAGTCATCTTTAAGTACTGGTCCAGCGAGATGCCCTGTTGCTCTAACGCATGGCCCATACGATGAACCATCTCGTGCGCCTCTTCATCAATCAACAATGGATGCAGTGTAATTTGTGATTGATCAATAACGGCGGTGAGAACTTGTTCGCGCAGTTCGTCGCGATTTTTGCGCTTCTTATTCTCAAGAATGTTATCGCTCACAGCTTTACGCAAGTCTTCGAGTGTAGTGATCTCGCCACCGCTGGCCTTTTCCGCAAAGGCATCATCAAGCTCTGGCTCGTGTTTCTCTTCTACCTTATGCAGCAGGATAGAAAAGTCCGCTTGCTTGCCGCGATACTTTTCGTTGATATAATCTTCTGGAATCGTGGTTGAGAACGTTTTGTTCTCACCTTGCTGCATTCCAACAACCTGCTCATCCATCCCCTTGAACAGACCGGTGCGTTCATCCGTCAACTCGAATGGGTTATCCTTCAAATCCGAGATTTGCTGGTCGCCTGATGTAAGCTTCAGATCAACGGTCACACGATCATTCATAGCGACTGGACGCTCAACTTCGACCCATTCCGTCTGGCGACTGCGTAGCGACTCTAGCTCTTTCTCGACCTCTTCCGATGTCACCTCAGCCTCTTGTCGATCAAAGTGCAGGGATTTGTAATCGCCTAAGACAGGGGGAGTGACAATCGGTACGGTGAGACTAAAGTGATAGGGTTGCTCCATCTCGAAGACGGGAGCATCGACAGTTGGCTGTGAGATAGGAGTAAGCTCGTGCTCTTTAACTGCGTTTCTGTAGACTTCTGTAATAAGGTCATCAAGACCTTCTGTGTAGATACTGTCCTTGCCCACCTGACGTTCTAAGATAGAACGCGGGGCCTTCCCTTTGCGGAACCCTGGTACATTTACCTGTTGTACAAGTTTACGATATGCCTTATCTGAGGCTTTCTGCATCTCGTCCCAGGTAACTTCCACATCAAGGACGGCCTCACTAGTAGGCAACTTTTCAACCGAGACCTTCACATTTCCTCCACTGGTCAACGTGGCAACAACGCCTCCATCGACTCTGTACAATATATTCGCGTTTTTTTGCTGACACACTATATTACAACATATTGTGTCCTCTGTATTCCGTAGGGACCGATTGATCGCGTCCTTGTGCCGAAACGACTGCCAGCAAGGACGTGATAAATCGGTCCCTACAGAACACCAATGTTATGGAATCAAAAGAGTGAAAAGTGGGCGGTAAGAGACTCGAACTCTTACGGTTCATCACCAACAGATCCTAAGTCTGCCCTGTCTACCAATTTCAGCAACCGCCCAGTGTTGTTCATGAAGGGACAATACGTGTTAAAACGCTGTAATGCCCTCACCTGACGATAATACATCAGTACCTCGACTGGTGTCAAGACAAAAGCAGCAGATACAGGGCTTTTGGGGGATAGAGAAAGTCAAAATGACAAATCAAAGAATAGTTTCACAAGCATTTGTATGGTATGATATGTACACAAACACTCCATATGATGAAGTGAGGACTACAGGGCATGACGACTAACTCAGGTGAACCGCTAAAACTCTTATATTGTTATGCCCATGAAGATAAAGCATTGCGCGACGAGTTAGACGCGCATCTCGCTATCATGAAGCGTCAGAAGCTGCTTGAAGTATGGTATGACCGTCAAATTATGCCTGGTACAAAATGGGAGCAGGTCATTGACAAGAACCTCACCTCTGCTCATATTATCCTACTCTTAGTGAGTGCTCCCTTCCTTAACTCCGACTATTGCTATGGTATCGAGATGCAAAAGGCGTTGCAGCGTGATGCCGAAGGAATTGCCCGCGTTGTTCCTATTATCTTGCGTCCAGTTGATTGGGAAGATGCTCCATTTAGTACACTACAGGTCTTGCCAACAGGTGCGAAACCTGTCACACGTTGGGCGGATCGTGATGATGCGTTTGAGGATATCGCTAAGGAATTGCGCAAAGTTGTGAAAGAGTTGCGAGTTGCGTTGAAGCCAAAAGAACTGAGTATTTCCTTGAAAACAAAAGAAGGATGGCTAGACGAAGGCATTGCGCTCTATAACCTCAAACGCTATGAAGAAGCCCTTAGTGCTTATGAGCAGGCTATCCGACTCGACCCCACCTTTGGAATAGCCTACACTGGCAAAGGCAATGTACTCAACACCCTCGAACGCTATGAGGAAGCTCTTGCTGCCTATGAGCAGGCTATCCGACTCAATCCTAATCTTGTAGGAGTCTACAATGGAAAAGGTAATGCGCTATATAACCTCAAGCGATATGAGGAAGCTCTTGCTACCCTTGACCGAGCCATCTACGTCGCCCCGAATTACTCACTCGCCTACTATAATAAGGGGCTTGTGCTTCAACGCCTGAATAGAGAAAGTGAAGCTCAAGCAGCTTTCAAAAAAGCAAGGGAACTTGGTTATTCGGGTTGAATACAAGAAGCTACCAATAGTACAATCTCCACGATAATTGAAGGGCTTGTAGGGGTCTAATTCATTACACCCTTGTCGGCAAGAGACAACGTTCGAGGGATGTTGTAACGTTTGCGTATGTCCTCCAACATTGTAGAATGCCGACAAGGGTGTAATGAATTAGACCCCTACAAGCCCTTCAATTCCTCCCGTCATTGTCATATGCCGACAAGGACGTGATAAATCGGTCCCTACAAGCCCTTCAATTCCTCCCACAATTCTCATATGCCAACATGTTATTTCCTCCTACCCTGACATATGTTATACTGCCCCCATGATTATAGGTGCATGTGAACTCACACTACACTTGCCGGAGTCTCATTCTCTTAAGGATAAGCGGCAGGTTATCAAATCGGTCATGGCGCGGGTACGCAACCAGTTTGAGGTCGCGATTGCCGAGGTCGAAGATCAGGACGTTTGGCAGATCGCGAAACTGGGCGTAAGTTGTGTCAGTAATAGCAAATCGCACGCGGACGAGATACTTGGGCGCGTGCAACGTTATATAGAAGAGACACGTCCAGACGTGATTATCTCGAATGTTGAAATCGAACTTATAAGTTGGTAACTATACTATGTCAGCAATAAAAATTATGTCTATGACTTCATTCTTATCTAAACCAGCCTTTTTATTGGGTGTGCGTGTTGACCGCATTACTCAACAACAAGCGATAGAGCGCATCGACGAGCTTGTCGTACAACATAAAGAAAGTCCCGCGACAACTCTCTGTCAACAGGTTGTGACCGTCAACACCGAATTTGTGATGGCGGCACAATATGATACCGTCTTTCGGAACATCATCAACCATGCTGCACTCGTTGTCGCTGACGGCATCGGCATTGTATGGGGTACACGCTATATAGGTAGACCGACGCCCGAACGTGTTACAGGGACCGATACGCTGGTAGAACTTGCCAGACATTGTGCGAACAATGGCTATCGACTCTATCTGCTCGGTGCTGCTCCTGGTGTCGCGGAAGAAGCGGCTACACGGCTACAAGCGTTTGCTCCTGGCTTGCAAATTGCTGGTACCTATGCCGGTTCGCCTTCACCAGTAGAAGAGGACGCGATTATCGAGCGTGTACGAACTTCAAAGGCTGATATCCTATGTGTCGCATATGGAGCACCTGCGCAAGAAATATGGATTGCACGCAACTTGTCACGTTTGCCCGTTGCGGTTGCGATGGGCGTTGGTGGTGCCTATGATTTTCTATCCGGTCGGCAACTACGCGCACCACAGCTTATGCAACGTCTAGGGCTGGAATGGCTCTATCGCCTGTATCGCGAACCGTGGCGTTGGCGACGTATGCTGGCAATACCACGCTTTATGTTGCTTGTGGCCCTCAAGGGTCGAAAGGGGTCAGAGGTATGATACAAGACGCGACAGAGGGTGTGCTGAAGCAGACCCGTACAAGGAGGGGCTATTGTGCGTTTGCGGTCGATTATTGAAGGCTTTAAGGGGAAACGCGTGCTGGTGATTGGCGATATGGTGGCGGACCAATATTTGATTGGGCGCCCAACACGTATCTCGCGTGAAGCACCTGTCCTCATTCTTGAACTGGATGAGGAGCGCACGATTCCAGGCGGTGCGACCAATGTCGCGGTCAATGCGCGGTCATTAGAGGCAGAGGTATTGCTGGCGGGTGTTGTAGGCAAAGATGTTCCAGGGGAAAACTTACGCAAGGCGATAGATGCATTGGGTATGCACCATGAGGGCTTGTTTACCGACCCGACACGTCCTACGTCAACAAAGACACGTATCATGGCTGGTAGCCCACAAATCGTGCAGCAGCATATTGTGCGTATTGATCGCGTTGATACGTCTGATATAGCGGAACCGTGTAAGGGACATATACTTGATTACATCAAGGCAATGCTACCCACAATTGACGCAGTGGTACTTTCGGACTACGAGAATGGCGTGATTAGCCCTGATATTATCGAGGCGTGTATTCCCGTGGCACGTGCTTTAAATAAGGTGATCGTGGTCGATTCGCATGGTTCGCTGTTCCGCTTTCAAGGTGTGACCGCGTTGACGCCAAACCAGCCAGAGGCGGAATTGACGCTCGGTATGACGATCACCACACAAGAACAGCTAGACGAAGCGGGGGAGCGTTTGTTGAGCGGGAGCAATGCGCAAAGTGTGTTACTCACACGCGGTAGCGAGGGAATGAGCCTCTTTGAAGCGGGCAAGGCACCCACCCATTTTCCTGTCTACCCACTCCCAGGTGCCAGCGAAATCGTTGATACTAATGGAGCAGGTGATACCGTCGCCGCCACGTTCACGCTCGCCCTCACCGCAGGCGCGACAATGGTAGAAGCGGCCTATCTCGCGAATGCAGCCGCTGCTCTTGTGGTACGGCGATTAGGCGCAGCAAGCAATACGCCAGAGGAATTATTGCGGATATTGACGGAAAATATATAGAAACGATTCGGCGGGAGCATGACAGGGGCAAGCCCTGTCACTACTATACCTCCCGCCACGTCGTGGCTTGCCACGCGATTCCGTGTATAGTAGTGACAGGGCTTGCCCCTGTCATGCTCTCAACCCGTTCTATTATCTAAATCTATCCCGCTCTATTATCTAAATTTATAAAGAAGAATATCAATGAATAACACACCACTCAAATATTATACTCGGAACGAACTCGCCACCGTTGTCCACCATAGGCAACAAGCGGGCGAGCGTGGCGTCTTTACCAATGGCTGTTTTGACCTGATTCATCTGGGGCATGTACGCTACTTGCAGGAGGCACGCAGGCGCGGCGATTTTCTTGTACTTGGCCTGAATAGCGATGCCAGTACGCGTAAGCTTAAAGGGCCTGGACGCCCATATGTACCGGAGTTGGAACGTGCGGAAATTCTGGCTGCACTATCCTGTATTGATTATGTAACTATTTTTGATGAGCCAACGGCGGGTCCGCTTGTGGCACTATTGCAACCTACTATCTATATCAAGGGTGGCGATTATGCCAGTAATACACAGGATGGCACACCCGACCTGAGCCGTTTACCAGAGGCGCGAGTGGTGCAGGAATATGGAGGCAAGGTGCAACTGATCCCCTACCTGCCAGGGCATTCGACAACGGCCCTAATTGCAAAAATACGCGGAGAATAAAAATATAATGGCAAAAGATGCAATAGAAAAACCTGAACAGAATGTTGAACCTGTCGTAACAACAGGTGTTACAACATCTGAACAAATGGCAACACCTGAACCGATGGTCGAGATAACACCTACAGTACAATCACAGTCGAGCGAACGACGCGAGATTGTGAAGTCGGC
This sequence comes from uncultured Ktedonobacteraceae bacterium, assembly GCA_964248005.1. Taxonomy (GTDB): domain Bacteria; phylum Chloroflexota; class Ktedonobacteria; order Ktedonobacterales; family Ktedonobacteraceae; genus JBBQVS01. The sequence continues at coordinate 11,493 of CAXTWV010000128.1, forward strand.
TGGCTTTGTGATGCTGGGCAATCTCGGCAGTAGCGTGCTGGGTATGGTACGCCAGATAGTGATTACCTCGATTGGCTCACAAGTTGCTGGCCCCTTCAATTCGGCTCTTTTGCCAGCACAAACATTTAATGATTTTTTAGTTAATGGCTCTGTACCAGGAGCACTCATTCCAACATTCAGCGATTATGCTGTTCCTGAAAAACGCGATGAGCTACGTCGTTTGGTATTTACACTGGTCAACCTCATCGGCATCATCATGCTCGTTGCCGCGCTGTGCTTTCTGTTCTTCATTTCTCCCTGGTTCGTCCAGGACTTTATGGTATCAGGCTTTAAAACAGCAGAAAAGCTATTGACGCTCCAGTATTCACAGATTATCTTCTTCTCGCTGGTCGCACTTGGTCCCTTTGCTGTTTTACTAGCCGCGCTTTACTCATTAAAAGAGTTTGGTTGGCCCGCTTTCGCAACTGCTTCATATCATGTCGGCATTATTATAGGAGCGATTGTTGGAAGTTTACTTGGAGAGCAACATTTTGGACATCTTGGCTTAGCTTTTGGTGTGCTGCTTGGTGCTGCTGGCGAAATTGCGTTACTCATTCCAGGGTTACGCCAACAGCGTTTTGGGTACATGTTTGTGCTTGACCTCAAGCATCCTGCGATACGTCGTATTCTTAGACTGTATGCACCTGTTGCATTAAGTTTTCTTGTGAGTACAGCACTGATTTTCTTTGATCTACATCTTGCGTCAAACACAAAGTGCTTGGCATTCGCAACACATATTGTTGACTGCGGTTCTGCAAACATCACAGCGTTACGTGCCGCGACAACCTTGATACAATTCCCGATTGGCCTTGTTGCCGCCGCGCTCTCGTTCGCAGTCTTGCCAACCCTTTCACAGCATATGCGCGATAGCAATAACGAACGCTTCAAGGAAACACTCTCGCTAGGTATCCGACTCGGTTTACTCCTGATGATACCAGCCGCAGCAGGGCTGATCGTGCTGCAAAATCCTATTGTTGATCTGGTATTTCACCACCATAACTATACAACTGATAATGCTCATATGACTGCTATCGCGTTACAAAACTACGCCTATCAGTTGCCGTTTGTCGCATTAGATCAGTTGTTGATCGC
>CAXTWV010000129.1:0-10788 GCA_964248005.1 uncultured Ktedonobacteraceae bacterium
AAGAGCAGCTTGAAATTGAGTATCAGAGATTATCCCAAGACGCTGGGAATACATTTTCTCCGCCATGATGAATATACTCCTTGATGATATGGAAAGCGGGATGAGGACGCTGCTCTGTTAGAAAAGAGGGAAGACGTGCTAACAAGAAAAAGGAAGCAGACGAGGTTCTACGCGTTCGCAGGAATCGCCGCACAATTCGCAACGAAGCTTGTCGCGTTTTGCTTTGAGGTTATGTGAGCGTCTGACGGATAATGAATGAGGGGTTTGACATATAACAAAGTAGCATAACAGTAAGCTGTCGAGTCAAGAATATATACTCTTTCAAAAGTGAATTGGCTCTTCACTTGAATACTCCCTTAGATGCTACTCATTATGTATCTGCTAAAAATGCTACCTTATTTGATCTTCATTGTCAAGAGCTTTCTTCAAGAACAGCAAATTCAAATAGCAGCGAGTAGTCCTAGCGCATCGTAGCTTTGCTTTTATACCCCTCGTTAGTTACAATACATAGTAGTGCATTGGACATAGCAGTCCAAATAAGCAAAGAACGAAGGCTAGAACAGATGCAACAGTTTGATGCAATTGTGGTTGGGGCTGGCCCGGCGGGAAGTAGTGCGGCATTGGCAATGGCACGCGCGGGGTTAGAGGTGGCGTTGATCGAGCGCGGAGAGTATCCAGGGGCAAAGAATGTCTCTGGTGCGGCCCTGTATGCACCCAATATTCTCGCAGACTTGCTGCCTAATTATTGGGAAGAGGCTCCTGTGGAGCGTTATTTGACGCGCCGCGTTGTTACGTTTCTAGGTCATGATGCGGCTATGTCGCTCGACTTCCGCACGAAGACGTTCAGTGAACCACCCTATAATGGGTTCACCGTTTTGCGTCCAAAGTTTGATCGTTGGCTGGCTTCAAAAGCGGAAGCAGCAGGTGCGTTACTCATCACATCCACGGTTGTCGATGATCTTCTGTATAAAGGCGAGCAAGTCGTAGGTGTGCGCTGTCGTCGCGAGGATGGCGACCTGTACGCCCCTATTGTAATCGCGGCAGATGGGGCCAATTCATTTCTCGCCAAGAAAGCAGGATTGCAACAGGAATTTCATGCCAACGAAATGACGCTCGGCGTCAAAGAGGTGCTTCGTCTGGACGCCCATACAATTGAGGAACGCTTTAATTTGAACGGCGACGAGGGCATGACCAACGAATACGTAGGTGATGCATCGGGCGATGTAAAAGGCGGCGGCTTTCTCTATACAAACAAAGATACGCTGTCAATTGGCGTTGTCGCACAAATCGCCTCACTTGCGGAAAAGAAACAACGCGCCTATGCGTTGCTCGACCAGTTCAAGCAGCATCCCGCCGTTGCGCCACTTGTACGCGATGCCGTTACGCTTGAATACTCGGCTCATATGATTCCTGAAGGCGGTTGGGCGATGCTGCCAAAGTTGTCACGTGCAGGATTGTTGGTTATAGGTGATGCAGCAGGTTTTGTATTCGCGGCTGGTCTGTTTTTGGAAGGCATGAATTTCGCGATTGCGTCCGGCTTAGCGGCGGCGGCAACTGCGCAACAGGCACACGCCGACGCTGATTTTTCAGATGCGAGTATGGCTGGTTATCGCAAACGCCTTGAGGCGAATTTTGTTCTAAAAGATATGAAAAGTTTTCGCCATACACCCGCCTTTGTGAATAATGAGCGTTTACAAAACGTCTACCCCGATCTCATCTGTAAAACAGCAGAGAATGTTTTTCGCTCCAACGGACAACCCCGGCGGAAGGTCGGGCGTGTCGTCTATGATACGATGAAAGGGAAAGTTCCTTTATTGACCTTGTTACGCGACGGTTGGGAAGCTGGACGCGCCTTGCTGTTTTAATAAGGCTTTTTGTTCACTACAAGGAAAAAGAAATGCAATCTGTTGACGAACGTTTAGAACTCGTGCGCTTCAAAGTTGATAAGACTGCGCATATTCGTCTCAACCGCGAGACGTGTGTTGGCTGTGAGACAAATGCGTGTGTCTATGTGTGTCCTGCTGGCCTCTTTGAACTACTGGGTGACGAGATGCACTTCTCGTATGAGCACTGTCTTGAATGTGGAACATGTTATGTCGCGTGTGATCGCAAGGCTATTGAGTGGGAATATCCTCGTGGTGGCTGGGGCGTAAGTTTTCGCGCTTCATAATCATCCATCCCTACCAACTTCGTAAAGGATGCAATGATGCTGAATATATACGTTTGTGTGAAACAAACACCAGACGGGACCTCAGTCTACATAGACCCTATCACAGGGCAGGTGGACGTTGAACGTTTTGTCCAGATAGTAAATCCTGCTGATGCCTGTGCGATTGAAGCCGCGGTACGGCTCAAAGAACAGCTTGGTGGTACAGTCACTATGCTCACGCTCGGTCCTCATGATGCAGAGGGAGCTTTGCGTGCGGGGCTTGCCATTGGTGCTGATACAGCCTTTCGTCTTTGGCACGAGGATGCGACGGAATGGAATCCCTTTGTGGTCGCAACAGTACTAGCAGAATTTATTCAACATGCGGAGATTACACCCGACCTCATTCTGTGTGGTGATACATCCAGTGATTGGTCCTCTGGTATTGTTGGTCCGGCACTTGCACAGCATCTCGTATTGCCACAAGTAACGGGTGTCGCTCAACTTCAGGTGGTACAGGAGCAGGTACCGACGCGTCTGCATGTCACACGAAAACTTGAGCGCGGCTATCGAGAGATGTTAGAAGTGGAAACTCCGCTATTACTGACGGTCACAGCCGATCTCAACGAACCGCGTTATCCTTCACTGCCGGCACATCTTGCAGCACTGAAAGCACCTATTTCCGTTAGAAATCCATATGATTTTATGAACGTAAGCGATGAAGGCAACGATGAAATGATATTGCTCGAAATGCATACACCGCGCCCACGTCCGCGCTATGTCACGGCTCCAAACAGCAAAGATAGCGCATACCGACGTATCGGCGATATTGTTTCGGGTGGCGCGACAAGTCGTAAAGCACGTTTGATCGAAGGAACGCCAGAAGAGCTTGCGGCAAGCTTAGTAGAGTTTCTAAAAACACGCGGCTTTGTATAAGTCTTTATTCGTAGAGAAACAAACATCGTGGGTAAGCTAGCTTGCCCACGATGTTTGTTTCTTTACGGAGTTACATTCAAATCGCTACGGATAAACAAGCCCATGTCGTATGCACCATCGGGGCTACCAATTGGTGTACGATTCCACTCCCATTGCCATATGTTGTTGGCAGCACGTCCAAGATTGAACTTCGCATTCGCGGGCGGGTTATCACCATAGCTAAACCAGAGCGCGGGACCGACTCCACCCCATGTTGGCTCTCCATCACAAGAGATGGTCTTGCTTGGTACACATACTGGTGGCTTGTAGCCTTCGTCCCACCATGTACGCATATGATATTGCTGATAGGCGTAGAGAGGACCTTTGCTGGTCGGCGATGCATATTGTGCGGTGGTTGCAGGAATGTCTTCTTGCCCCACGATGATGACTGGAATATTCTTCGCGATAGCAGGACAGCCAGCAGGAAAGTTGAAACATACATTGGTATAATCGCGCAGATACCATGCGAAAGGCCATGTTGCTGTATTCATTAAACCGATAGGCAATTGATGGTTCCCACCGTAGAGTTTCTGGTCGAGTGCATCAACTTTCGCCATCACCTTGTTTACATCGGTCGTCGTCTGCACGTATACCATCATCTCATGTGGCCCATCAGCGGCATGGACATACGACACCTCGTACATATTGTGTAGAGTGGGCAGGAGCAACAACACAGCGAAGACAACGCTTACCGTTGCTGTAATCCCTGTAAGCGCACCGACTTTCTTAGGGCGAGGTGTTGGCAAGAATGGTACTGCACTCTCAGGTCCACTTGAAGCTACTTGTGTCTTTGGTAGTGTACTGCGTTCCATAAACCGTTGCTTAGCCCAATTGTAGAGTGTTACTACGGCAGGTTCGATACCAATCGCGGCAAGGATCATCATTGGCATTGTCATGTGGATCATCAGCCACGGCATCTTTTCTGCCGCCCAGGAGTAAATCACGACATTGCCGACACACCAGTAGACGAGAAAGAGACGGAAACGTGTCGGTTGTACGAGACAACGGATAACGCCAACAATACCGAAGACAACCCCAATCTGCTCATACAATGGAATGAGCATGAGGTAGTAGTACCACGGCTGACCACCACGTGCTACCTGTTGCTGCTGTAACCAATAATACAACCCTTGCCAGATACCATCACCGATACCACCACGAATATTTGTAAAGAGAACGGTGAAAAGCACCAGGAATATCGTCCAACCGCAGAGTAGCGCAAAGAACCAGTGCGTCCAAGGCATTGTAAACACTGTATCAAGCAGTGTTTGTTTGGTTGGGTCAATGCGACGTGCGATAAAGTTACGTTTGCCAGGAATGGGCATTCTACCAAACATCTCGCGTGTGAGGATAATCAGTACGAAGATACCAAGCACAATCCCAATCCACGGGACAAGTGCCACAGTTTTGTCTTTCAGGCCCTGCACATAAGCATCTGCAAGAGGCGTGTACTTCGGGTTAGTGATATAGATAGACAGGTTTTTCATCCAACCGAAAAGAACTTTCGCAATCGGTGCAAGAATGAGAAAGTATGCGAGTAGTGTTACTGGTGCCCATGTTTTAGGAAGGTATGCGGCGAATGCAGCATCAGGTGAAACTCTTGCACGCAATGACCATTTCAATCCCAATTCCCATGCCAGCAATGCTCCAAAGAAGCTTCCAAAAACCGCGACCGTTAAGAACGTCGCCTCTTTTGTCGCATAGGAAAGTGCGAAGCCAGCAGCAGCAACCAAAATCCAGCGCAATTTCCGATCACGCAGGTAACGAGCAGTGCCGACGACAAGCAATAGAGTGAAGCATGCCATATAAATATCCTCACGAGCGAAACGCGAGAAATAGACCATACTTGGCGATACAGCGAGCAAGAAACACGCAATCCAGGCACCGATTTTGCCAAGATAATCACGTAGGAAGTAGGGCAAGCCGACAATTACAGTGCCGAGTGTGGCAGCCGCGATACGCACCGTTGTTGTATTCACACCGTTATCGGGGGCACCCAGGAGCTGACTAATTTTGTACACCAGAGCAATAGCGTGAAACTGGAATGGGCCATGTAAGAGAGGATTGTATTGATAGCAAGATACTGTTGGACTAAAGCAGGTAGACCAGTTCTCCATATTATGCATAAGTTGGAGCGAGTAGTACGCGTGTAGACTTTCATCGTGATGCAGTGGCTTATCACCAAGCCCCCAAAAACGCAGGATCGCGCCCAGGAGAATGACTGCCCAAAAAGGTACCCAGAGCAATAGTTGCTCGCGCGTTGGTGGCACAAAGCGTCTCCGTCGTGGCTGCTCTATCGGCTCTTCGTCGTATGCTTCATACTCTACAACATCTGCGTCTTCAGGTGCGCTCACGTCTGTCACATTCTGCTGAGCAACAACTTCCATTCCAGATACTCCATCTGTATTGCTCGGCTCGGCAACTGAAAGTGATGATACGACCTGCTCGTTTTCAGGAGTATTTTCGCCTGACGATGAATTTTCTTTGCGTTCTATTTCGTAGCTTTTCAAAAGGTCTCTCCCCCTTGCTTAGACTATCCTGCTGCTTGAGAATACGCTCTTACAACATGGCGTTGTTCCCTACCTCACCTCATTTTATAGATAGTGACACCACCTATATTATAAACCACCTGCATATACGTTCCGAAACGATGCAAGTTTGCCGTGTGATACTTCATATATTCTAATGGCCCGACATAGAGATACTGAGCATGATAGTAGTTCATGACAGATAAAACTGTGGTAGGGCTTGTATTAGTATAGATTGTATCTACATCTGCCCCTCTGCGTTGAAATTCAGCATAATTTGCTGGTGTATTGATCCAGTTGGCACGCCACTGATATTCATGTCCAACCCAACCCATCAGTGTAGGAAGGCCAGTGAAGACCGAGATACGTCCCGAATTGCTATAATCGTTTCCTATAGATTCTACGATAACAGGATCGCCCTGAACGTTCTGATTGAGCCAACGAATAGCCTGATAGTCCCCTGGATTGGCGGAATCAGTTTGCAGGTAGCTTAAGCCATCAAGACTATTTGAGCGTTGCAAGTATGGTTGCCCTGTCTGTGGATTGCTTCGTGCTAGACGTTCGGAAGGTGCAGTAAGCGGATAGACAGTACCAGCAAGCAGCAATACTACCAGTCCAACACCCCAAAGTGTCTGTATGCTCCGTTGAGCGGTACGGAGTGCGGGCGTAACCGCTAGAAAAGGTTTGAAACTCTGTAGAATGAAGTACAGTCCTGCACCGGATGCAATCGAAAGCATAGCCCATGCTTGAAAATACAACTTGAATACTGTATTCATGCGTGGATAGCTGTCCGCGAAAACATCTTTCAAAAACAGAACTTCGCAAAAGGCCACCAATGCAAATGCAACGGCACCGAGCAACAACGTAAACGCATGTGTACGATCTCCGATATGCACAAAGACCAACACCGCACCGAGGAGCGCGATACTCGCAGTAAGCACGAATACGATGCTATTCTTCATGAACACAAGTATGAGAAGTTCCACAATCGCAATGACGCCTACCGCGACGAAAGGCCACCAGTGGCGACGGGTATTTGACTGTTGTGTACTATGAGTTATATTTCCTCTCAACAGAGAGAACGCGAACAATGGGCGTTTCGCCGCACTTACAAAAAGGAGCGAGAGGAACATAAACGCGAAGAGACCGTAAATCAGTATCTCGTCGCTCAATTGTGAGCGGTCTCCAGCCCCTACAATCCCTATGCCTTGTGCCGGGGAATTGAAGTTGAGATAGAAGGGAATGTACAAGAGAAATGAGAGCGCGATCAGGCTTCCAGCCGCCGTAAAAATATCTAAAAATAGTGCAGGGCTAATACGCATCTCATAGGTAAGCCATTGCTGTAAGGCAATACACACAAGGGTAAGGGCAAGATACGTCGGGAAATCCCAACCGTTCATCGTATACAGACCACCAAGAATAAGTGCGGTTGTGCCTAATGTGAAAGGAAGACGCCAACCGCGTCCAAAGACATTGAGTCCTCTACCATCTACTTCTAAGAAAAGATTAAACGCGAGTCCAATCGCAACAATGGTAAACGCTAACGTTAATACGTGAGCGTGGAAGCACGAGAGCAGGAAGCTAAAGGCTGGAAACTCGTTAATTGTTTTTGTAATGACACGACTCGCATTAAACCAGTAATAAGGGTCTTGCGACACATTACCATGCATCTGAAACCACGTCTGGGTCGAGGCCAGATTGCCCAGCACGAGTCCCATCACCATCGTAAGCACACCATATGGCGCGGCAGGCAAGAGCGGTGGATGAACGATATCAGGCCGCTCGATTTGAGTATCTAATGAGGATGCGGTAGCACGAGTGCGTAGATAACGCGCCCACGCAACGATATTACTCGTGACTCCAAAGAGGCTAGCAGCAGTCAAACCAAAAAACATACATATGCCCGTGTTGAAGGCGATAGATGGCGATTGCCCTAGCAGCTTTGCCAGTGTCGCAATAGTGAAGTGTGCATAATAGTAGTAGTTAATTGAATAGCCAGCAAACCACATATCGTTTGGTGGAAAGTGCGTACTGCGCATAATCGCTGTGATGAAGCCCTCGTCCATGTACATTTCGTAAGAGCGGATATCTGGCAAGTATGAGCGCATATAGCCTAGGAGAAATACCATACCCAGGAAAATAATTTCTGTAACCGCGATATATGACAGGTTGAGACGTACAAACTTCACAATTGCATGGCGCATTCGTACATAGCCAACGAGGTTGAATGCAAGAAGGATAAGTACAATTCCCGCGATAAACAGTTGTGTAAATGGCAAGAAGTGTAGCACCATGAGTGGGAGCCAGACGCAAAAGGCAAGCAAAGCTACACCAATAGCTTTGCTAAAGGCCCACCCACGGTCTGGTACATTGTGAAAAACGGTCATTGTAAGCGGCAGACACAGAAGCCCTAACGCCTCAACAAGTGCCCACATCTGGAATAGTTCGAGCATATACACTCTCTACAAAAATAAGTCTTACTACTAAGACACGTCAGAAGCATAGCGTATTTACAAATGACTTTATTATACATATTAACGGACATGAAAGCCTATTGGTTCCTTTTTTCTCCATCAGTCCTAGTCTATCGCTTTCATGCAAACATTGTGGCAAGATTGACATACATGATACAACAAGAATAAACACAACAAACGGTATAATTTATGGAGGAGCATGACGGTGAAATGGTTGCGGTTCTCTCTTGTACGAGAGATACTCCTTTTGCTACTCCTTAGCCTTCTTCTTGTTATTGCTGATGAAGCATGTTATACAGTTACACTACCTGTAGAGATTACTATACAACATGCTATTGGTACATTGCGCATAGGAACAACGCAGCTCGCGTTAGGGCATGTAGGCATCGCTAGCGGACTTCAATTCGCAGCACATGATCCCGTTGTACACGAATATCAAATTGACGGGACAGATAGTACCAATAACTTTACCCTTGATACCGACTATTTACATGCATTCGCCTCTTCACCATATTACCGCTTTCAAGCGTGGATGCGCAACCTTGACGGTACAAGCCGTTGGCGAAGTCTCTCTATTTCAAGTGGTGGGAAACAACTGGTACAGCAAGATTGGCCTACTGAAAGTACTCCTATTCCTGTGCCTTCCACCTCTTCATTAGATATCCAGGTTCAAGTACAACGACCTGAAACACCGATCACGCTCAATCTGCTTATGCAGGATAATTCAATTCTACATATTACGCTTGACCGCAACAATCGTGCCATCACGGTAACACGAGATAGTACAACGCAAGGACCTACCGCGAATGTCGCAAGTGCCTTTTTTCCAACAGATACAGCACCCTTTGCGGCAATGGTTCTTGATACACTGTTACGCTCTATGCTTTGTGCTGTTCTCTTGCTACTCGTTGTACTTGTAGGTGAAACGATGCTTGCGGTCGTATCGTTGCGTTGGAAAAGAAATGAGAGAGAAACTGCTTCTCTTGCTGTAAACAAGACACAAGTACTATCTGACGCAAGGCATCATCAGCTAGCGGATAAGCTTGCTTCCAAGCACATTTTTCCCTTTCTTAAGAGAAGATGGCAAGATATTACAACAGCATTACACCCATTTGCACTACTCGCGTTAGGCGCATCATTTCTATTTGTCGCATGGATAGCGGCGGTACAATATCATGGCGAACCGCATATTTTTGATGCCAGTGCATACTTTTTCGCGGCGAAAATGTATGCGATTGGACACCTTTCTGTTCCAATACCACCAGCCATTGATCGCTTCCCAGGCCCATTTATGATTCAGTTTGATGGTCGCTGGTTCGGGCAATATGCGCCTGGAACAGCCCTCACGTTAGTTCCTGGGATATGGCTAGGCGTGCCGTGGCTCGTCGAACCAGCACTAGGAACGTTTGCATTGTTTGGAATAGGACTTATCGCGGCACGTCTTTATAACAGACAGGTTGCGACCCTCGCGGTCCTACTTGGGACACTTTCGCCGTTTTATACCTATCTTGCTGCCAGCTATCTTAGTCATGCAATCGCACTTTTTTATTTTGTATGGGGGCTATGGGCCTTACTACGCTTTTCACAGAGAAAGGCACCCTGGAATATGGCTCTCTCGGCTGCACTTTTTGGAATGGCGGGACTCACACGCGATCTGGTGGCTCTCCTCTTTATCGCGGTGATGCTGCCAGGTGTCATGTTGCTTTCATGGCGTTCTTTACGTCAAGAGTGGAAACGCTGGCTCATAGGAGGATGCTTTTTTTTCGCGATAGCACTCTTTTTCCTTTGCATAAGTTTGGGCTTCAACGAGTTATTAACGGGAAATATTTTTATCACACCACGTTCGCTGTTTTTTGTAGATGATCATTGGGGCTTTGGGCAAGGGGTTGGTTTCTATGGACAACACACGCTTGCGGCAGGGTTCGTCAATTTGGATGAACTGCTGACTATTCTCGCGATTGATCTTTTTGGGTGGCCTTTCTATTTCTCATTCGCGTTTCTTGTGATGCCATTCCTCACGCGCCGCGCGATGAGTGCCGATTGGCTCTTGTTGGCGGCTGCCGTCATTATGACGGGTGCATATATAGGCTATTTTTATCATGGTATCTATCTTGGACCGCGCTATCTGTATGAGACGTTGCCATTTTTACTGATGCTTACGGCACGAGGTATTGTGACACTTGCTGAAACAGGAGAGAGTGTTAGGGCAACAGGGATACATGTGAAAAAGCTGCAAGGTGCTGAAATACAACACGCGGTAGCACCTTACAGCGTTGTTACAGTGCTACTTGTAGCAATCCTAATAGGCTGTAACATTCTGTACTTTATGCCACGCCAAGTTGCATTACATCAAAACTATTCTGGCTTGCCAACAGGAACAAGTATTGATCTGGATACGATTTATCATCCACCTCTACATAATGCTATTGTGGTGACAGGCGACTATAGCTTGTACCAGTTTGTGCTGTTTCCGCTTAACGATCCTTATCTCCATGATAGCGTTATTTATGCATTGGCAAGTAACCCAATTGAGTATGCGGAATTGCGTGTGGCCTATCCAGGGAGAACGCTGTATCAAGTTACGGTGAGCGTTGATGGTACTGTTAGGTATTCACCCATTAACGGCTGACACTACTCTTGTTTATTACCTTATTACCATCATTAC
>CAXTWV010000129.1:10888-12525 GCA_964248005.1 uncultured Ktedonobacteraceae bacterium
ATTACTTGATTACTGATATTACCGCTTATCGTGGTCAACAGGATGTTGAAAAGAGGAGTGATAGCAAGGTTCCATCTTCTATAGAAGAGTATACCTGAGAAGAGACGATAAATCAAGGCAAATTTATGTTGTCAATGTATACCTTCTCAGCAAATACAGTGAAATTCCATGTAGCAGTAAAGCAGAGAGTGTAGCAAAACCGAAGGCAATCACAATACCGAGAGGAACAACGAGTTCAGCAATTATCAGAAAGAAGACGGCAAAGGAGAAAATACCAGTGATAAGACCACGTAGGAGCCGTCGCGTGGGCGCGGCCCCTTGTGCATAATGTGTGAAGACAGCCAGGATGGTGGCATAAATAGGGAAAGGGGTAAGCAAGCCGCTCAAACGTGGCCCAAGCAGACTGGCAAAGCCAGTGAGGGCAAGCACAAACGTGGTTGCAACAACCATGCGTAGCGGAGTATCCCAGGAAGCAGGCTTCACGCTACTCGCATGACCATCGTTGGTAGGCAGCAGCTTGAGTGTGAGAGCGAGACAACATAATACAATAATAAACGCTGCGAGTAAGGGAATAACAAGGTATTGTAAAACAAATGTTACGACGAAAAACGCACCCCAACTGAGCAGTATACAACCTAGCCAATTCATACGAAATGAAAGCCAGCTATAGGTCAGGCAAAAAGCGGCAAGCGAAAGTAGTCCAGTGAGTGTTCCCAGTGCCGCATTTGAGGCAAACGAACGCCCCAATTCTAGCGCGAGAAAGAGTGCAACGGGACCCGATGTAAGCGGTAAACCAACAAGCCAACCGCTTACAGTAGGCCCCCATCGGCGTCCAGCAAGACTTACGAGGCAAACTAAAAGTGGCGTTACAAGTAGTTTGAAGAGAAGTAACACTATTTTACCTTTTTCACATTAATATGCAGATTGTTCTATTCAGTAAATCACAAAGGAGAGGACATCATGAACACACGAATAGCCACTTTACATGATACAGTAGCTATTGCTGCCATCTACAATCAGGGTATCGAAGACCGTAGTGCAACGTTTGAGACACGTTTACGATCTGCTGAAGAGGTTCAACAGTGGTTTGACGGCGTTCATCCTGTTCTGGTTGTCGAAAACGAGCAAGGTGTGATCGCGTTTGCATCTACCTCTGCCTATCGTAGCCGTGAGTGTTATGCGGGCATTGCAGAATGCTCGGTTTATGTCAAACGTGATATGCGTGGACATGGAGCAGGTCGCTTAGCAGCAGAAGCAATTATTTACGCGGCTGAGGAAGCTGGATTTTGGAAATTGGTCTCACGCGTCTTCGTTGATAACATGGCGAGTCGAGCACTTTTAAAATCTCTAGCATTTCGTGAGGTGGGTGTGTATTACAAACATGCGAAACTTGATGGTATGTGGCGCGATGTTGTGATCGTGGAACGGCTTTTGCCTGCGAATATTGTGTAGGCAGTTGTAGGGACCGATTTATCGCGTACTCGTGTCCTTCTCGATTGCCGACAAGGATGTGATGATGCTCTTTGATAATTTAATGTGGATACGTAGGGACCGATGATGCGTATTAACGAAATAACATGGGAATACATCCACGGACGCCCACAAGGGGCTCCCCTCCTCTAGGTGACGATCTTGCG
>CAXTWV010000130.1:0-12517 GCA_964248005.1 uncultured Ktedonobacteraceae bacterium
CGTCCTCGTCGGCAGTCGAAAAGGCCAAAAGGACGTGATACATCGGTCCCTACAGGCGACATATCCCCATTAATTTGTTAAACCCCATCATCGGTCCCTACAGGTATCCACATTAAATTATCAAAGAGCATAATCGTTCCCTACATGAAAGGTGCGTACTTATGATAAGCGTAGAAGAGGCACTTGGGCGTATTTTAGCCCAAATTACAGCGTTAACAGAGGTACGGGTTCCGCTTTCCACAGCACAAGGATTGGTACTGGCACAAGATGTCATTGCTCATGATGACATCCCGCCATTCGCAAACTCGGCGATGGATGGATTTGCGCTTCGGAGTCAAGATACTCATGCTCACAATGGTGTGTTACCACGTCTACGTGTGACAGGTGGAGTAGCGGCAGGCTATGTCGCGGACCATCCTGTTGAAGAGGGAACGGCGATGCGTGTTATGACAGGGGCACCTATTCCTCCGGGAGCGGATAGTGTTATCCAAATCGAATTGACGAATTATGATGGGCCAGAGAGTACATGGGTAGAGGTGCAAGAAGAGGTCTTGCCACACAATAATGTTCGTCCTGCTGGCGAGGACATGCGCAAAGGTCAGGTTATTATGCGACGTGGGGTTGAGATCGGCCCTTGGGAAATTGGTGTCCTAGCAACACTTGGGTATGCACATGTGCCTGTCATTCGCCGTCCACGCGTGGCCATTCTAGGAACTGGCGATGAGGTGATCGACATTGATGAACCCTTGCGGCCTGGAAAGATTCGGAATAGCAATAGTTATCTCTTAGAGGCTGCGGTGCGACAGGCAGGAGCAGAGCCGCATCGTCTTGGTGTTGCTCAGGATACCGTAGAGAGTCTACGTGAGAAATTTCGTGAGGCGGCGACCTACGATCTCATCTTCACATCTGGAGGAGTGTCTGTAGGAGACTTCGATCTGGTGAAAGATATCATGACAGAGCAAGGCAACATCAACTTCTGGCGCATCAATATGCGCCCCGGTAAGCCTGTTGCGTTCGGTCATATTGGGAGTGTTCCCTTACTAGGACTTCCGGGTAATCCCGTTTCGACTGCTGTCACCTTTGAACTCTTTGGACAGCCCATACTGCGTAAGATGCAAGGCCACACGCGACTACTGAAACCCCAAGTTCCTGTTGTCGTCGAGGATGGTGTGAGTGATCGAGTGATGCGCCGCCACTATGTACGAGCACACGTTGAGTGGCATGGCGATCATTTTGTAGCGCATACGACGGGCAATCAAGGCTCGAACATTATGACCTCGTTGCTACAAGCAAACGCATTTGTGATTGTGCCAGAAGGCGGCGTGACGATAGCACCAGGCGAGACAGCACAGGCGATGATGCTCGACTGGCCCGAAGTCTGAAATCTACTTAGATGCGCGGCAACCTATAGCGCAACTGGTCGCGAGACATACCTAGCAAGGCAGCAGCTTGTACTTGATTGCCACTACAACGCTCAAGGGCTTCACGAATAAATGTACGCTCAATGTCGTTGAGCAATGCCTGTAGGTCAACGCCTTCGGATGGAAGGTGCATTTGTTGTCGAAGCTCTTGTATGCGTTGAGTTTCACTCACGCTTATGGCGCATACATAGTCAGGCAGGTCTTTGGGAAAAATCTCGCGTCCATCACAGAGAATACTTCCGTGTTGTAACACACTAAAGAGTTCGCGCACATTGCCGGGCCAATTATAACGCAATAACACATCCAGTGCTGTTTTATCTATTCTGAGTGGCTGTTCGCTAGCAGAAAGATTTGCATTTTGCTGATCCAGAAAATGCGCGACGAGCGACTCGATGTCTTCTGGTCGCTCCCGCAAAGCAGGCAAATAAAGTGTGAGGACTTGCAGCCGATAGAAAAGGTCGTCGCGAAAGCTTTTTTGCGCAACGGCGGCTTTTAGATCGACATTGGTAGCTGAGATAACGCGAAGATTGACATGAAGTTCTTTCGTACCACCAATACGACGAAAACTCTTTGTCTCAAGAAAACGCAGAAGTTTTGCCTGCAATGAGAGTGGCATCGCACCTATTTCATCCAAAAATAGCGTTCCACCATCCGCACGTAAGAAATAGCCTTCACGCGATACCTTTGCATCTGTAAACGCTCCGGCTTCAACTCCAAATAGCTCTGTTTCGAGCAATGTTTCGGGAATGGCAGCGCAGTTGATTGCTACAAATGAATGCGTCGAGCGATGCGTCAGAAGATGAATCGCGCGAGCAACAACATCTTTGCCTGTTCCACTCTCCCCTTGAAGCAATACCGTTGTGTTTGGATGCTGCGCAATCTGTCGTATTGTTGCGATAACAGTACGCATACTGGCACTCTTGCCAATAAGTAATTGTTCAATACTTGACTCGTCCTCTGCTGATGGACGAAATAGTGATATGTTTTGCCCTTTCACACATACCTCCAAACACTCTGTAGTCTGCTTAATCAATGGATATTCATCTGTAGGGACCGATTATCCTGTTTAACAAATTGGTACGGATATCTGTAGGGACCGATGTATCACGTCCTTTTGGCGTCTCGATTGCCGACCAAGATGTGATAATTGGTGCATCCACTAAGTAACGAGGGAACGGTAGGGACCGATGTATCACGTCCTTTTGGCCTTTTCGATTGCCGACGAGGACGTGATACATCGGTCCCTACAGGCAACATATCCCCATTAATTTGTTAAGCGTGATGTCCCAATGTGACACGAATGAACATGAACATTGAAGTATTTGAAGCAAAAGCGTCATTTGTAGGCGATGTTCAGAGGAAACCCCATAATCGGTCCCTACATTCGACGTATCATGGGTATTTTGTTAAATCTCATAATTGGTGCGTCCAGTACGTGACAAGGGGACCGCACATTGCTTCGCTCGTACACAGGACGCGATACATCGGTCCCTACAGGTAACGTATCTGCGTTATTTCGTCGGACTGCGTGGCTAGCGATTGCTTCCCGCGGACATATAAGAGCCGCTATTACCGAACCCATTGGGTTGCATTGGCTGAAGAGGCTGTATGGGTGCAACCCAGCCCTGCCCTGGCACAAATGTTGCGCCATTACCACCATTGCCCCACTGTGAACGTGTCTCAAGCGTAGACGAGAATTGAGGGTGCATGTCGGATACGGGCAGTACGTTACCCCATGGAGATTGCATAGTCGCAGCATAGCCAGGAAGAGCAAGACCGTTACTGAGACCCGATTGTAGCAGGTTTTGTGACGCTGGTGACATTTCTTGTATCTCATGTATAGACGGAGGCACAACCTGCACAAGCCGTTCAGAGATTAATTCGCCAGCAACTCGGCACACATCTTCTGCTCGCATTTTTAATACAACACACGCATCTTGCAAAGAAGTGAGACCATCAACGCGCGTGAGTAGTCGCCATTGGTCCGGCGTCACTTGTATATGCTGCTCTGGCAACGCAGAAAGGTCTGCTGGCACTAGCACCATGTCAGGCTGCATAAATGATGTGTCTAGCCTTCTTGTTGATGAAAGGGCTGTCACTGGCACACTCGGCATAGGAGGCGGCGTCTGTGGAGGTTGAGGCGGCATGACAGGCTCTGTATGTATAGCGGTAGTAAACGAGGGTAGCAATGTACCTGCAGAAATATAAGGTGTTGGCGTAGATGGTTCAGCGAGAAACTGTGCTGGATCGTAAAGCGTTGCAACTCGCGAAGCATCCCATGCTGTCGCATCCACAGGTGCTTGTTCTTTAACCTGTGTACATTCTTCTTGGACTACATGCTGCACAACAGGCGTTGCCTGCGGTGTTACACGCATTGCTGGAAGGGCAGCAAGGAGTGTTGAAATAGAAAGCGAAACGAGTAAGCGTTCTGATGGCGGGTCTGAGTCTTCATCGAAATGTAGTTCGCCTGTAGACCAGGACAGAACTGCTGATAGAATAGCTTCTGTTTTCTCCGCAGCCCAGGCGCGTAGTTCCTCTCGCGTGACATATCCTAAGTCCATCAATGTCAGTGCAATACGTGTTTCACTGGGAACTGCACTTCCAATGGTAAGCATCGTTTCTTGCAATGCTTGTAAAGAAATCACACCGTCTTGCAAAAGCCGTTCTCCTAGTGTGGCATCAGTTCGGATAGGACCAACACAGAGGAGGCGCCCTTCTCGGCAATAAAACTCTACCCATTGCGTATCTTGTTTGATGACAAGCAGTCCAGTTTTCGTGAATGTTTCTATGCGCTGCAAAACATCCGCTATATGTATCTTTTCTACTGTACCTATACGTGACACAATACACCGTCCATCCAAAAATACACAACGAAATAAGGCAAAAGAATTGCTAAATGCATCGTTATGCACGTTTTACTGCTGACCCAGTTTGAAGCCTGGGCATACGACTGATGCTCCCTTCCCCCACATACTGTGGAAAGCATCAGCATAAAGCAAAAGAGGCACTGCTGCCTCTTTACTCACGGAGAGAGGGGGATTCGAACTCCCGGGGCTGTTAACCCAGCTGTTTTCAAGACAGCCGCAATAGACCACTCTGCCATCTCTCCCTCACGCTTAACTATACCATAGTCTTTTTCGCTTGGGAAGGGGGGATGACAAAATGGCTATAAGCGTCGTTTATTTACCTTTGTGGCACTGTAAGAAGAGAACAGCCCATATATGGACGCAAGGCATCGGGGACCACAACCGAACCATCCGCCTGCTGGTATGTCTCTAATAAAGCAGCCATTGTGCGTCCTACAGCGAGACCAGAAGCGTTCAATGTATGGACTGGTGCAGTGCGCTTGCCATGACGATACTTGATATTCGCTCTCTGTGCTTGAAACGCTTCACAGTTGCTCACAGAAGAAACTTCTATATACTCTTTTGGTCCTGGCATCCATACCTCAAGGTCATAGGTTTTCGCGGCGGTGAAGGGCAAACTAGCGGTACAAAGTGCTATAACACGATATGGTAAATCGAGACGTTGGAGCACAATTTCCGCGTGGCTCAGCATCTGCTCAAGTGCGTCATAGGAGAGATGTGGCTGTGTGATTTGGAAAAGTTCGACCTTATTAAATTGATGCAGACGTAACAAACCGCGTGTTTGACGAGATGCGGAACCAACTTCTCTACGAAACGCTGTTGTCCACGCAACATAGCGTATGGGGAGTGCATCAGCAGGAAGCAGAGAGTCGCTATGCATACCTACCAATGGCACTTCGGCGGTGGGGTTAAGATACAATTCGTCTTCAGAACTTGCATACGCCTGATCTTCAAACTTGGGAAGTTGCCCTGCCGCTTGCATGACACTCCGCTTGACAAGTTGTGGTGGCAGTATTTCTGTATAGTCATGCTCATGGGTATGAATGTCAAGCATAAAAGAAATTAAGGCTCGCTCAAGTCGTGCTCCCATACCTCTCAGCACGACAAAACGGCTGCCCGCAATTTTGACGCCGCGTTCACTATCGATTATACCCAAGCGTTCGCCAATATCCCAATGTGCCTGTGGTGCGAAATGGAAGTCAAGCGGCTCCCTCCAACGCCGAATTTCAAGATTGTCATCATCGTCGTTGCCTTCCTGCACACTCTCATGGGGCGTATTTGGCAAACGAAGCAGCAGAAGTTGTAGTTGAGAAGAGATATCAGCCATCTGCATTTCGAGCGTGTACACATCCTGTGTCATAGCTTTTACCTGTTGTGTGAGAGCAACACGTTGCTCGACAGGGGCTATGCGCACCGACTCTTTCAAGCTTTTTAGTGCTGTATAGAGGCCATCTGTACGTGTCGCAAGGCCACGACGTTGCTCCGCGAGTCGCAGTATCTCGTCTATTGATTGTGGATTTCGTCGGAGACGTAGTGCCTGCCGCACTTTGTCAGGGTGTTGACGCACAAAATCAAGATGTAGCATAGTATGGACAGTATAGCATACGCCTGCTTGCATTTCGTTTATAAGAGGCTATACAATGAATAATACCATGCAAAATATCTCTTTCACCCTCAACCCTGTGATCTCTGCTCAGGCTATTTGTGATTTGCGTGAGGCAGTGGGATGGGATCGCTCGGAGGAGGATTATCCGGCTGTCCTACAAGGCTATTGGGCAACAGTAGGAGGATTTGACACTACTAACAAGCCTGTAGCGTGGTGTGCCGTTCTTAGTGACGGAGTACGACATGCAGTGCTACTCGATGTAATAGTCCATCCATCGTATCAGCGTAAAGGCGTTGGAAAAGCTCTTGTCGCGACAGCGGTGGAACACATTCAGGCACATAGCATTACAATTATCCATGTAGACTTTGAACCGGAAACAAAGGCGTTCTATGAAGCCTGTGGATTTCATGTGGGGCTTGGCGGTATCTATGAGGTCCGACCAGCAAAAGGATAGAAGGTACAATGCAGCTACTTTGCTCAACAGGAGCGTTCAGTCGTTCGCCGGACTTTATTGATTATCACGCAGCTTTACGGTATGGTCCTCAACTCGATGTCGATGGCCTAGAATTACTGTTTTATACACCATGGTACAACCAGATTGAAGTTATTGCTCGTGATCTGCAACGGTCAGGATTGCGTTTCCCGGTTATGCATACGGAGAAAAATATTGGTGTTGCACTGGGAAAATCTGATGCTAAAGAGCGCGAACGTGGCGTACAATGGCTATCAGAAAACTGTCGTTTAGCCAGTCTTCTAGGAACCCAAGTACTTGTTCTGCATCTTTGGGGCTGGCCTGAATTAGACGATCACCTGGAAAACAATCTAGCCTTGTTCAGCCAATGCCTTGATATCGTGGAACAGCATGGCCTAACGCTGGCAATAGAAACCATTCCATGTCGCCACGCCGATCCACTCAGCAACGTACAACGTGCAGTAGAGCGAGACAATCGTTGTTATGTCACGTTAGATACTGAGTTCCTCGCTCAAGCAAACCAGTTAGACGAAGTTTTCACGTTAGATTGGCTCTGGGCACCACAGCGCGTACAGCATACGCACATCAAAGACTTTAATGGACACGCGTTTATGCCTGACGGTAGACGCCATTATCTCCATCCTGGAGATGGCACCATCAATTTTGCACACTTCTTTGATAAGCTTAAACAGTGCAACTATGACGGGTATATAAGTTTAGAGTCGCCCGCCATCGACACGAACGGATTCGTAGATATCAAACGCCTACAAAAAAGTTTGCGATTTATAAAAAAACTTATGATAGCATAAAGTGCTTTATATAGTTATTAGTGCAAATGGCATATTAATATATGCATATACTGAAACTTCTTCTTTTGATAAAACGTGATATATCTACCTCACAAAGTGCAGGGAATGCGAGTTAAGAGGATGTATTATCTCTAGGGACAGGGGAAACAGCAAGCGTATGTCGAAAATTACGTTGATAGTAGAAGATGATCCCTCTATAGGCGAAGTGCTTGTATATGCTATCTCACAAGCAACCCCTTACAAGGCAATATCTGCTCTTGATGGTTTTGAAGCATTGGAAATTATTAAAGGTATTATACCTGACCTCCTTATTTTAGATTATCAACTGCCAAAAATGAGTGGCATTGAATTTTATGACTTACTTCAAGCAACACAAGGACTCGCCCATATACCCACCATTATCATGAGTGCTAACCTGCCAGAGGCAGCAATTCGGCAACGAAAGCTTACCGGCATCAAAAAGCCTTTTGAACTCGATGAGCTTTTGGATACCATCGAAAAACTGATCGCCTGAGCCTCATACACGATTAACTCGCCCCAAATTCCTTCTTGCGACCATTGCATATTAGGTAGAAATATTGTACACTAACGTGTGTTTGGTGTACATGTTTTTTGTTACCACAACAAACAACGAAACGTTTTGACGTAAGGTACAAGGCATGGCTACAGTCGTAAAGCAGAACCCGGTGGGCGAGGTGAAGATACGCTACTCCGGCGAGATTATTAAACACCTTACCTATGGCGTGGTCATTCAAGCGTCTTGGACTCTGCCCGCACGCGATCTAGGGTATATTGTCTTTGAACCGGGAGACCAGTTTACAGAATACTACTATACGAATCGCTGGTACAATATTTTTGATATCGCACGTTCTGATGGAACGCGTAAGGGCTGGTACTGCAATGTCGCGGAGCCAGCACATATATATAATGATGAAATAGAGCAGATCGACCTGCTCTTGGATGTCTGGGTGGACCCGCAAGGGAAAGCTCTGGTTTTAGATGAAGATGAATTTGCTGCCGATACAACGCTTACGCAAGAGCAACGTATCGGCGCACAAAGCGGCTTGCAGGCACTTTTGCAGTTGCTTGCGGCACGCCAAGAAATGTTTGCAAATATACATGTAGGGGTCTAATTCATCATACCCTGTAAACAAAAAAGTGTGCTTTTACAGCACTGTGCGGAGCCACATTACGTCTCCAGAAGGACATATCTTGATGGAAAGAAGGGACGCCAGGCCATTCCAGCAGGACGCCACAATTCACGAAGGCTGGAACATTGTAGAGCTTGAGTCTCATAGGCAATTTCGCCAAACAGTCAACGAGCTAATCAAAAATATCAATATAGTAGGCATCACCACAAGTGATTTGCTTCAACAATTAAAAGAGTGTAGAACCATCTACGGCACGCGTTTTACGACGCAACTTGTTCGTGCGCTTCATCGAGAGAATGCGCAGGAGCGTCAAGCGGTCGTATCTCTTTTGACACTACTCGACGATTCAAACACGATTCCTCAACTACAACATATATCACATAGTAAGCAGTATCCACGCTCTATACGGCTTTCCGCGTCTCTCGCATTGGCGGGAATGGGCGCGACCAGAGAAACAACAGAAGATTCAAGGCGCGTGCGCCTATACGCCATTAGTTGAAACAGAAGCGAGGCAGAGTATGCTGCGCCTGGACATTCCACAACGAGACACTATTGAGTTACATCACGCTGTCTTCGATATAAATGGCACGCTTGCCGTAGATGGTATGGCTATGCCAGAGGTAATTGATGCTCTGAGAGACCTTTCAGAGCACCTTTCGATTCATCTTCTCACAGCCAACACACATGGCAATGCTGTCTACCTTGAAGCTGATCTCGGTTTTCCACTGCACCTCATCAGCAAAGGCGAGGAGAAGACGCGCTATGTGCAGCATCTCGGACCAGAGCATGTTGTCGCCACAGGCAATGGTACCAACGATGTTGGCATGTTACGGCTAGCCGCGATTGGCATTGCGGTGATGACCTCTGAAGGCATCGCAGCTCGCGCTCTACAAGCAGCCGATATTATCGTGTCGAGTCCGCTTGACGCGATCAACCTTTTGCTCAAGCCAAAGCGACTGATTGCGACATTGCGGGGATAACGTTTACATGTAGGGACTGATTCATCACGTCCTGGTTTGGGTGTCGATTGCTAACAGAGGACGCGATGAATCGGTCCCTACATGTAAACGTTCTAGCATAACAGGATCAACAATCCACCCTTCAACTGCATCACAATTCGGCGGAATACCATAATGTTGTTCGCGTTGCGTATAAGCCCACGCCGCTTGAATAGCGCATAGCACGGCATCCAGTTCATCGCCCATTGGCTCTTGTACAAGTCGGCTTGCCAGCGTTTGGCTCATTTCAAGATCAATCCCATAGAGTGTGTGCAGTTCATTGGAGCGGATACCATCGACGATACATTGTCGTGCAGCCTGTTGCTCTAACGATTGTTTCTTGCGTTCGTCGCTTTTATATCCGATCTTGCCTGCCCAGCGTTGCGCGACAAGGGCAGGATAGCCCTCAAGAGCAGTCGTGTTTGTCGCGGTTGGACGGCAAGGAAGAATACTCACACCTGAATGAAGCAAGCGTGGCGCACCCTGAAAAAACATCTTTCCGACAGGGACACGGTGCAACATCATGGGGCTACGTGCTCCCGCTAGCTTGTCCGTCGCACGCGTGTGTTGCTTATCACCTGCTGGTCTACTCGCTTGATACTGAGTCAGTGTCTCCTCAAACAGCATTTTTCCTAGTGTTGCACAGTGTTGTACGTAGCCTTCCCATGTTTGAGGCCATTGCAGGTTCATCAGGAGTTTACGTGGTTGTCCAAAAGGAAAATCGAACGCGGCTATCCAGGGACCTTCTTGCTGTAAAAACGCTTCGAATGCAGCGAACGTTGGAAAGGCTACCGTATTCTCTATGAGGAGTATTGACTTCTGTAATTCCCCGATAGCACAGGTGATGGGTTTGCGGGGACTTGGAGCACTGGTAAAGTCGAGACCAAAGACACGCATGGCTAGAGTTGAGCCATAACATTTTTACTGATGGTGCGCAATGTGGCAAAGACGCCCCGACCATCGGAGGCAACGGCTTCAAAGCTGGGAACACGGCGACGGTTGAGGTAACGGTCGAGGACTTGGGTAGGCAGAGCCGAGGGCATATCCCGTTTGTTCCATTGCATGACATAGGGAAAGGTACTCATATCTTTGCCAATACGACGCATATTCATCTCAAGTTCGGTAATGCTTTGCACGTTCTCTTCAAATTTTTCTGCTTGTGAATCGACGACGAAGACAATCCCATCAGCACCATTGAGGACGGCTAAACGAGTTCGTTCATAGAGAATTTGACCGGGGACAGTGTAGAGGTGAAAACGCGTGCGAAAACCATGCACGGTGCCGAGATCGAGCGGCAAAAAGTCAAAGAAGAGCGTGCGTTCCGTTTCGGTTGCAATCGAGAGCATCTCACCACGTGCTGATGGATTGATGCTCTTAAAGACATATTGCAAGTTTGTCGTCTTGCCACAATATCCGATGCCATAGTACACAATCTTACAATGTATTTCATGACTGGCAATATTGATGAGTGCCATAAAGAATAGGTCCCTTTAGTCGCGGAAGAGAAGGTCGATAGTATCCTCAACGGATGAGCGGAATTTAATGTCGATGACGGGTGCTTTTTTGCGTGATGTATCGGTGCGCACACGCTCCAAGATGCGCACGAGTTCATCCGATGCCTTCTTAGACAGTACCTTTACCAGTCCTATATGTGTCAATCTATCAAAGATAATAACCAATAACCATTGTTCCTCGATCATTGAGGTATAAATATTTTCTTGTACACCCTGTTGAAAGATATTGCGGAAGTCTTTCTCATCGAGCAATTTCGCGACCTCGCGAGAGGACGAAAAAACACCTGCGAGCAGTGCGCCCAGCATGGTTGCATTGCGTCTCGTGTTTGCACCCTGCGTCGTCACTACCTGCCCACTTTTATCAATGAGGAGGGCCGAAGTTGCATTCGTATCATTCATCAACTTTGCAAGTACAGTTGAAATCATGGTAAGTTCTTTATCTGAAACGACAAGGTTCGTCAGTTGTTCCATGAACAAGCCGCCCTCCGTGTATCTCCATATAACGCCTGGACTATAATACGTATTCTATCATGCATTTGCTTATTCGCAACACATTCTTTTTATTATGCTATATCAAGAGCCTCAAGAATTTCATTTCGACTCGCCTTCACCATATGGCGCACGCGACTAAGATTGGAAGCGTTATCGAGAAGAGTCACCAGCAGGGCGAAATCACCAAGAGGATCAACACTCACCAAACCATGTTCATATTCCACCAATACACCTACCACACTACCGCGTGCGAGTTCCTGCCCCAATGATTCAGCCGTTCCCAGACCCGATGTCATGATGGCTCCCATAGCCTCCATGTTTTCCTTGCCATCGCGCGTCATGCCCTCTATCATCAAACCATCACGCCCTACCAGGATTGCCTGCCGCACACCAGAAATCGTCAGGAAGCGACTCAGCGTCTGCTTTAGATCGACCATTATTTCCTCCACTACCAGAACGGTGCATGTGTCTCGTTCTCGCTCGGTATTTGGTGAGTATACAAGTACAACGCCTACCATTCTAATTCATAGATGAGACAAAACGCAACCACATGGTACATCTAGGCTAATAAACAGGGTTTATACACAACAATATTCTTGTTTTTGCCGAAATCTTGAACCTATCTTTATAGAACGCTTGGTAGGGACCGATTTATCGCGTCCTCGTGACAGTTGACATGCTGACAAGGACGCGATAAATCGGTCCCTACATTTTTGTCATGCATACTGTGAGATAGTTCACAAAATTTGATGAAATATATTGCGTTACGTCTCTTTTATTGGAAGAGGAAACACTCTTCTACAGAATAGACGATGACTGGACACCTTTACGGGCCAGAGAAAGACGATATGGTGCTTCGGTGTTTGCACTTCTCCTCCTGCTGGTTATGGTCCTTTTCGTAGGTGTTGGCCTTCTTATCAATGTGTACCTCTATAGACATCATGCGCTCAGAACAGTCGATGCTCATGCCTCACTTGATGATCAGCTCTTCATCTATTATGGAAATGTCGATGCAACCGACGTATGGTAAATATCGAGAGATGTAGGGGCCATAACTCATTACGCCCTCATTTGGCCTATAGTGCTCGATGAGGGCGTAATGATGCTCTTTAACAAAAATGGACGAAGACCCGAACATCAGGGTGCAAGCCGTTCGGCAAGATACTTCAAACTAAGAGGATAGCGGT
>CAXTWV010000131.1:0-8813 GCA_964248005.1 uncultured Ktedonobacteraceae bacterium
TCAATAGTGACAAACGCGTGAAGAATCGCAATGTTGTACATGCTAAGCTTGTGCAGGTACGTCGTCAGCTCTGGCATATTGTCCAGCATATCAATGGTGTGGAGCAACGTGCCGCTATCAACTTCACGCCTGGCATTGCTCCAGAATTTCACGGTGTCGCGCTTGCATGGTCGCGTGGTATGTCACTCAGTGGTTTGATGAACCGTATCGACCTTGCCGAAGGTGACATGTTGATGTCGATTAACCAGACCATTGATCTGTTGCAACAGGTGCAAGCCGCAGTTGGGCAGGTCCTGGATGCGCGTGATATATGGACGCAAATGACACCGACCGAAGGTGTCGCGAACGAACGTGCCGCTCGTGAACGTGCTGAACAACTCAAGATACAACGCACACGTCTGGAACACATCCGTCCATTACTGGCACAAGCGTCGGCATCATTGCTACATGGTATCATCGTACAAAGCCGTACCGTTCCTTCAATGGTCGCGATGGTTGAGGACGAAATAGTACCCCTCGACGCTGAAGAAGATCTCGACCCCGATATTCTTAAAGATCCTACTGTGTGATTTGGGCAAGTTGGCATGACAGGGGCAAGCCCTGTCATGCGCACATACATTCACAATATCCTGCGTATTCTTATTATTCCCCCACATTTCCTACTAATCCATAAATCGCGATACTTCCCCGTTCATTGCATAGAGATGTGTGAATACGGTTATGTATCTTGCATTAGACATTACTTTGGTCATGAAAAAGGGCTTATGCATTGTCAGAAGCACTCAGGTTGACTAAGATGTAGACACATAAAGAAGTATTACACAAATGGCTAGGGATATGTTACATAGCTGTGCGAGTCAGGAACGTGTATAAAGCGGATAAGCTCTCCGCGTAGAGATAGATGCAACTCCGAAAAATGTCAAAGTAAGGAAGAGGGTTTAATGAACGCAGAATCATTGATTGGAACGGTACTCGGCACCTGTACGCTGCAACGGTTAATAGGACAAGGTGGGATGGGAGCAGTTTTTCTTGCACAACAATCACGTCCCCGTCGGCAGGTTGCGGTCAAGGTGTTGTTGCCGATGGCGTCCTTAACCCCAAATCAGCTTGCCGCGTTTCTGGAACGCTTTCGCCGCGAAACCGATGCCGCCGCCTCTCTGGAACATCCCAATATTATGCCTGTTCATGAGTATGGAGAGCGTGATACACTCGCTTACCTCGTGATGCCTTATGTGAGTGGTGGCACGTTGCGCGATGAGATGGAGCGCGAGTGTCCCATGCCTCTAGCAAAAGTTGTGCATTACGTCGATCAACTCGCGGCTGCACTGGATTTTGCCCACGCACACGGTGTCATCCATAGGGATATCAAACCCGCCAATATTTTAATGACACCCGAAGGTCGCCTTTTACTGACCGACTTTGGTCTGGTAAAGGTTATCACCGAAGGGCAAACGCCACAGGCGCGACTCACAGGCGAAGGCGCACCGGTTGGTACCCCTGACTATATGTCACCAGAGCAAGTCATTGGTGAAGAGGTCGATGGACGTTCTGACCTCTATTCGCTTGGCGTCATCATGTACCAAATGATCACAGGTACCACGCCGTTTCAGGGCGAAACTCCAATGCAGATCGCTTCACAGCATCTCCAGGTCCCGCCTCCATCGCCACATTTGCTACGTCCAGACCTTCCTATTGCAGTCGAGCACGTGATTCTTCGTGCGCTCGCAAAGCGTCCTTCTGAGCGATACGCACGTGTACAAGACTTGGCACAGGCATTTCGTACCGCTCTTATTGGCACTGGTATCCCGTTAGGCGGAGGAGCAAGTGCTGCTTTGAATGGTGCGACTGCTGCGCGATTATTTACTCCACATGCTTCATTCGACACGGCGCGACAAACGGGTACAGTCCCGACCTTCGCGGCAAACGCTAGTCCTGCCCCTTTGGGGAATCCAACAGGCTTTTTACCTGCTCTCAGTGCCAGAAATAACGGAGGTCTTCTAAGTAGACCAACAGGTACGCTTCCCTCCGTAACCACAGGCTCGATGCCGTCAGCAAAGGCTGACCGTCCTACAGGTCTACTGGCACGCACAGGAAAGTTTCCGCAGAAGGCAGCGGGCACAATGGGGACAACGAGAACAGCTGGGGTAGCAGACGGTGATGAGAGAATGGACGCAACCGGTACGTTGCCAACACACACGCTGACTGCTCCCTCAACCGATAGCATACGCGTACCGAACGCTACACAGTTCGATAGTGTACAGCAACTTTCGCCAGCCCTCAACACGGACGCACTCACAGTACCGGGAAAATCGACCAACACAGTGAAGTTAACTGCTCCTCTAAAAATCGTGCAGGTTCCCGTTGCTGGTCAGCCCGGTCGCTATGTAACGGGGTTATTGCCTTCCGCTTCTACGGCTCAACTCCCGCCGCTTGAGGATATTCAGCCTCAAAAAATGCCTAAACGTTTGGTCTCACTACTCTCGCTTGTAGTTGTTATGCTTTTACTCGTTGGAACAGCAAGTACAATTTGGTTTGTGCGTACTCATCCTAGTCCAACGGTAAAACCTAAAACGACGGCAAATCAACCTGTGACAATGGGGACACCCAACGTCAAGGCAACTGTACTGACACAGGCAACAGCAACCGCGCGTGCGAACGTCATTCTCGATGATCCACTCAGCACGAATACCAATAACTGGCTTACAACACCTGCCAATGTGTATGCTTTCAAGGATGGTGCCTATCACATCACCGATCAAGGTGATAACGGACGTGCGACGGTACTACAATCCGCTCCATTCGCGGGTGCTATCGGCTATACGTTGACGATGGACGAGATCAAGGGCGATGATACTTCACCCAATAACTCGTTTGGTATGATTATGCGTTTTAATCAGCAGACGAAGGGCAAAACCACAATCACTACCTTTTATAGTTTTGAAGTGGTCAATAGCAAGGGTGGCGAGTATCAGTTCTGGAAATATGATGACACAAAGGGCGCGTCAGCCGTCAATGCACCGTGGACGAAACTCTGGCATCAACCATTTGGGGGCGAGTTTCACGAGGGTAACGGTATACAAAATACAAACACGGTTAAGGTCTTCATGAATGGGGCGAAGTTCACTATTACGGTGAATGGGAAAGTGATGACGACCGTGCAAGATGCCTCACTCGCCAGTGGTACAGTTGGCATGATCGTAAATCTCAATGGTACAGAGGTTGCCTTCAAAAACCTCCTGCTCACACGAAACTAGGGGAAATCGTTTATGAATGCAGAAGTTTTGATTGGAAGGGTACTTGGTACCTGTACATTGCAAGAGCTGATAGGGCAAGGCGGGATGGGTGCTGTTTTTCTCGCGCAGCAATCCCGCCCGCGGCGTCAGGTCGCGGTCAAAGTATTGTTGCCTGTTACGCGTCTGAATCCCGTGCAGCAAGCGGCTTTCCTTGAACGTTTCCGTAGAGAGACGGATGCCGCCGCATCTCTGGAACATCCCAACATTCTTCCAGTTCACGAATATGGGGAGCGTGACGGTCTGGCCTATCTTGTGATGCCCTATGTTAGTGGTGGGACACTGCGCGACGAGCTAGAACGCGAAGGGCAACTATCACTGATAAAAGTGGTAAACTATCTCGATCAACTCGCTGCGGCTTTAGACACTGCTCATGGACGTGGTGTTATTCATCGTGACATCAAACCTGCCAATATTTTGAAGACTTCTGAGGGACGGCTCCTCTTGACCGACTTTGGATTGGTGAAGATCATTGCCGATGGGCAAGGTCCACAGGTAAGTTTGACAGGGGCAGGTGTCCCATTAGGCACCCCCGATTATATGTCACCGGAGCAGGTCATGGGCGGTCACGATGTGGATGCACGTGCTGATCTTTACTCGCTTGGTATTGTACTATACCAGATGATAACGGGTAGAACGCCGTTCAAAGGTGACATGCCCATGCAGATCGCTATGCATCATCTGCACTCCGAGCCACCTCCACCAAGTCTACTCCGTGAAGATTTACCCGTACCCGCCGAGCAGGTGATGCTGCGTGCGTTGGCGAAAAATCCTAATGACCGCTATATGAGTGCTCAGGACCTTGCCAGCGCTTTTCGTCTTGCTCTCGCGGTTTCTGGCGTACAACTTTCCTTACAAAACGTTGGTGGTAGTGGTCCAGTCGCGCCAGGAGCGGAAAGCCGTCTGTATACGCCACGTGGTCTCTTTGATCCTTCGTGGCAAACAGGAAATATGCCTGTTGTGCAACCAAAGCCAAGAAGTGGTACAGGTACTAGAGTTGGTACGCCCTCGCTTGTGCCACTCACGCCTCGTCCATCTTCGGGTGCTTTAGAATCTCAAAATGATAGTGTTGCCAAGACAAGTATGACATCGTTTACCGAACTTATGCCACCTGCGCAATCTGCCACAAATATGCATAGTCCTCGTACTATAGATAATCCATATACACCGCTATCGTTTTCTCCTGAATTGTCACAAGCACAACCGGATACTAGGGCAAATGCCTCACCTCCTCAACAGCCGAATGCTACTGCATATATCAAGCCGAGAGTTGTGCATAAGACAGGTCTCAGGCGTACAGCAGACGATACTAATCCGCCCAGTACACAACTATCACAAACAGGCATGTCATTTTCACCTGCGAATGTACCATCCACGCCCAATGCTGCCAATGTTCCCGACAGTATGAAATCTTTTAACCCTGTTTCGCCTTTCTCTTTTAGCGGTACCGATGGAACATTTAGTGGTCCTGCCTCTCAAGCAGGAGGACAAATGAACCAGGGAACACAAGCACTCACAAATGGTTCTTACCCAGGTCAAGGCGCGACGACAACAATGAAGTTGACGCAATCATTCAAGGTGATCCAGGTGCCCGTAGCGGGACAACCGGGGCAATTTGTGACTGGCTTCTTGCCTGTCCTGTCACAGGAACAAGGGCGCGCGTCTTCCTCTCCTACCTCGGCTCTGCCACCTTCAAATCTGGAACCGTTGCTTTCGGGCACACCACTACGTGCCGTGAATACGCTCAGAAGAAATGTAAAAGTCGTTGTACTCTGTGCGGCTGCCTTCTTGGTACTGCTTACATCCAGCGCATTCTGGTTGTTGCGCACGCATACGAATACAACAAGGCAGGCTCCAATAGTCGTAACGCCGAATATAACAGCTACTGTCGGTGTGCAAGCTACCGCGACAATGCAGGCAAATACCATTTTGAGTGACTCGCTCAGCGCGAATAGTCATAACTGGCATGTCGCGACCAGTGGGCCACAACTGTACGTTTTTAAGAACAATGCGTACCATATTACTAATAATGATACAAAAGCACTTGCTCTCGCGTTACTACCTGATGAAACAGTAAGTGGTTCGTATGTGTATTCACTGACGATGGAGGCTCTAAGCGGCGACGAATCGTCTATCACTAATCAATTTGGACTCGTCTACAATTTTAGTGTGAGTCAAAAGGATGGAAAAACGTATAAAGCGTTTTACATCTTCGAGGTAGCGAATACAAAAGGTGGCAACTACCAACTGCTTAAGTATGATGATAGTAGTGATTCAGCAAATGGTCCCTGGACAACTCTGTGGTCAGCTCCTTATGGTAGCGAATTTCATGCTGGTCATGGGTCACATAGTATCAATACATTCAAGGTTGCAGTGAACGCAGGCAAGTTCACATTGATTGTAAATAATAAAGTCGTGGGTAACGCACAGGATGGTTCATTGAAAAGTGGACTGGTTGGGATGCTGGTGAATTTGAATAAGACTGAGGTTGCCTTTTCAAAACTATTGTTAACGTATAAGTAAAAAGTGTAGGGAAAGAAAGTACACACAGAGCTTTTGTGTGTACACAGATCGGGGAGGTATTTGTCGATGCATGTTGTTTCTTTACTCTTCTCATTCGCGCAAATTAGTCAGCGAACTGCATACATAGCGTTTGTGACATTCGGCAATATAATCACAATATCACTCTGGGTCACAGGATTTTTGTGTCTGCTCAATATTGGTCTAGCTATTGTGTATCGTCAAAAGCAGGCGAAAGAAATCGCTTCGTACTACGCTGTATGTGCCTTTGAATTAATCATCTTTGTGTTCGCGTTCCTTTTACATCTTGGTGTAATTACGCGTGTACCTTTTCCTCTACCACCAGGATTACCCTTTAATCGTGCCGAAATAGGTGCGGCAGTCGCTATTGGGATCGGCCTCTTGCCAGCGACCTTCTGGCATCGTACCTCCTTCTCAGAGGTAGGAGCGCGTATGGCGGAGGATGCTAAGACTATGAAGGATCGCGATGGTGGTGTGAAGATAGGGCGGAAAAGTGCTCCTGGTGAGTGGATGAATTAAGGAAAAACGATGACAAAGCTTCGTATCGCTATTCATAAAGTAAATGCATGGCAAATTCGTATTGTAGCACTCTCTTTCCTCGTTATTTGTATTGGTAGCGGCTCCCAATTCCTGGTAAACGCCCTTGCCGCAGGAGCCGAGCCAGAAGTGCAGAACGCACAAGCGACAACGGTGATAGTCAATACTCCTATCGTTAGCCATTTCCCTGTCACCAAACATGTCCACATTCGTCGTGCTGGTGTAGACACCTTTGGTGGGTATACAGTGGCTGGAAAAAGATAGAAGGCATCTAAAGAGATAGCCCCGATAAGAAGCTGAAAATAGCATTTTCAGCTTCTTATCGGGGCTATCTCTTTCTCTTTAAAAAAACCTTGACAATCCTCTGTTTTCACAGTATTATAGGTCATAGAGACACGTCATAAGAACGGGTTCATAAAACAGGGCCTGTTGTCATAAAGGAACGAGACAACGATGTACGAGTTAATCATTCTTGCACAATTAATGCGTTATCAGGCACATGGATATCTTATAGCCAAAATTATCAACGATATGATTGGACCTTACGCACACGTAAGTAACGGACGACTGTATCCTTTGTTATCCAAGTTGGAGAAGTCGGGACTAATTGCGTTGCATGTAGAAACTGCTCCTGGTCAGCAAGGTGATCGTCAGTTACGAACCTATGAAATCACGGATGCAGGACGCAAACGTTTTCATGAACTGATGATGGATACTACTGCGAACCCAGGGGAATACCAAAAATTCTTTTCACACAAAGCCGCTCTCTTTGCATATTTGAAGCCTGTGGAAAGATTGCGCTTAATTGACCATTACATCAATTATTGTCAGGCTCATATTCTCCATTTGACAGCAGAAGCTGAAGATATGGCACGCGAGTACGCAAATTGGCAACCAGAAGCAAATCCGACATGGGTGCAAGATGTCTTGAACGTCATGCAGCATTCCGTAGATCAATGGGAGCTAGAGTTGCAATGGGTCAAAAGTCTGCGTGAGAAAGAGAATGTAGCGATTCAAAAGAATAGCGTGCAACAGGAGAACATATCATGAAAATAGTCATCTTCGGAGCGACTGGTGGCGTAGGAAAACTGCTTGTCGAGCAATGTCTTGCGGCGGGACACATAGTAACAGCTCTTGCACGAAAACCAGAAGCATTGCAAACGTTTGCTGACCGCATTACGATTGTACAAGGGGATTTGCTTAATGTGTCATCTGTCGAGGAGGCGGTCAAAGGACAGGATGTCGTGCTTTCGACGTTCGGGGCAAGTCGCCCGAAAGGTAGTGATATCTATCCAAAGGGTATCACAAATATCATTCTTGCAATGAAAAAGCAGGGTGTCCAACGTATTGTGTGTCTTACTTCTGCAGCCGTCGAAGATTCTCCAGAGTTACCCTTTTTCTTTGGAAGAATACTCAAGCCACTCTTTTTACAAAAACTGTATGCGGGTATAAAACAACTAGAGATACTTCTCACTCAGAGTGGCTTGGATTGGACTATTGTTGGCCCTGGAAGATTTACCAACGGTCCGCATACAGGGGTCTATCGTACTGGAGAAACCATTCCTAAAGGTGGAACAAAAATTTCCCGTGCCGATGTAGCGGATTTGATACTCAAAGAGGCTAAGGATACACAACATATACATAAGAAATTGATGCAGGTGTACTAATGTGGTTTAACCAAATCACCAGGATGTAGGAGCCTTAATTATGTAGTTTGACAAAATACTTAGGATACGTCAATGGTAGGGACCGATTCATCGCGTCCTTGTTCGGGTATCGTGAGGCCAAAAGGACGTGATGAATCGGTCCCTACCATTGACGTATCCTAAGTATTTTGTTACCACTTGACACCTAACCCTATGTTCGTGTATAAATTAATTAGTATACGAAATAATAGCACGCTAAATATTAGTGAGCGAAGAAAAATGAGTAACAATCTAAATGACAATCTAAACATCAACCAGAATAATTCAAACATCAATCCAAATGACAGTCTTGGCTACTGGCTTTTCTATGCTCAGCGTTGTGTCGCATATGCCTTTGCTGATGTGTTGCGAGCAGTGTGTGTTGAGCAAGAGAAATCATATATTGTGACGCCCCCCCAGTGGGGCGTGATGGCATTACTTCATGAAAGTGATGGCATGACAGTGGGCACAATCAGTCAGAAGCGTGGTATTGATCCCCCCACGGTTACAGGCATTCTCAAGCGGCTTGAGCAAAATGATCTGGTTGAACGCCTTAATGATCGCGAAGATCGGCGAGTAGTCAAAGTTTATCTTACTACTGAGGGCGAGAACATACTACGTGTTCTTACCCCTGCTGTAGAAGCGTTTAATCATTCCATGCTACAAGGCTTGTCAGAAGCCGAGCAAAAAACATTCCTAGAAAATCTACAGCGCATCATTGTCAACCTCACTGATGTTGCTGAAGGGACAGGAGACCGCT
>CAXTWV010000131.1:8913-12322 GCA_964248005.1 uncultured Ktedonobacteraceae bacterium
CTACAGCGCATCATTGTCAACCTCACTGATGTTGCTGAAGGGACAGGAGACCGCTTTAGACTCCTGCCTGGGAATTTGAACTTTGACTAAAGCTGTGTATAGGCAAAACAAAGGATGAAGAATATGAGTAGCGAACGCTCAGACATACTTACTGTACCAGAACCAAGCAGTGCTTCCACGGGTGCTATTCCCGCTATCGAAATACAAGACCTATCGAAGACTTTTGGCAACTTTCATGCTGTCGATCATCTTACACTGACAGTACAGCAAGGCGAAGTTTTTGGCTTGCTCGGACCAAATGGCTCTGGCAAGACAACGACCATCAATATGATCAGTGGCTTGACGGTTCCTACAAGCGGCACGGTCAAGGTACTTGGCTATGATGTGCGTCAAAATGCACGTCAAGTCCGTCAAATTCTGGGCGCGGTGCCACAAGAGACCGCGTTATACGAAGAATTATCAGCTTGGACAAATATGGATTTTCATGCCGATCTTTTTGGTATTCCGCGACGTGAGAAAAAGCGGCGTATCAATGACATGCTAGAACTCGTACAACTTGCGGACCGCAAAAACTCGCGTGTTGGCACCTTCTCTGGTGGTATGAAGCGACGCCTTGCATTGGGACGCGCCCTTCTTCATGATCCTAAACTTGTCTATCTTGACGAGCCAACATTAGGTGTGGATGTGCAGGCAAGGCGTGTTATATGGGATTACATACTTCAATTACGCAACCAGGGTAAAACCGTCTTGATTACCACGAACTACCTTGAAGAAGCGCAAGCCCTCTGTGATCGTCTCGCGATTATCGACCACGGCAAACTCATTGCTGTTGACACGCCTGAACATCTCAAGCAGACCTATGGTGGTAGCGTAGTTGAGTTAGAAACCGCACACACGATTACCTCAGTGGAGAAGATACGTGCTTTAGAGGATATTAAAGAGATCAAGCAAGACAAGACGCATCTCACGATTACAACTCAGGGAACGAGCAATATCGTCCCTCAAATTATCAATATTGTGTCGCAAGAGGGTGATATACGAGATATTACAATACGCGAACCAAACCTTGACGAAATTTTCTTGCGTCTCACAGGGACCGCATTACGCGATTAGAAGAGGAAAACAGCATGTCGCGCATAAGCTATAATCTACGAGTCATTTGGGCTTGTATGAAGAAAGATATCAAGGTTGCACTCACGGATCGCATTTTTGTCATCCTGGGTGTTTTCTTGCCTGTAAACTTTTTGATTTTGTTTAGCTTGTTTGTGTTATCGGGTGGGCAAGCACCCACTGCTGTTGTCATGAACGATACTGGCCCGTATGCACAACAGTTTTATCATTCGATGGCGGGTGCTCACTCATTTATCCTGCAAAAGGCGAGTGCAAGTGAAGCTCATAGCCTTATTCAAGCAGGACGCATCGTTGCGGTGGTAACAATTCCCGCTGACTTTGATACACAGATTAAGAATAATCAACCCGTTCAGGTGAATGTCGATGTCAACAATCTCAATACGGACTTCACGAACGACATTCGACGCGCTGTCCCACTCTCGATTACATCCTTCTACGCGAAGGCGTTTCCGAATGTCGTCACCGTTGTGCCACAAGAAACCGATCAGTATGTACAAGATACTGGCTATATCCCATATCTGACGGTCTCAATTCTGGTCATTGCGTTGGTCGTTGGTGGCCTGCTGCAGTCTGGTACATCGGCGGCGCGTGAGTGGGAAAACGCAACGATGAAAGAATTGTTGCTTTCCCCGGCCAGCCGTTGGGCGGTTGTGACTGGCAAGATGCTTGGTGCGCTTGTGATGAGTCTCGCGTCAGTCATTGTTGTGTTGTCTGTACTCATCTTCATCATTGGTGTGCGTCCCCTACACTGGGGCGAAATGATCGGCTTTACGCTGCTCACCTTGACAATCTTCATCGCACTGGGAACCTTATTAGGTACGTTGTTAAAGCAACGACAGGCGTTCACAGGACTAGCATTTGGCCTAGCGATACCTCTGTTTTTTGTGAGCGGAGCCTTTGGACCAATTTCGTTTAACGTGCCGATTCTCCAGGCGGTTGCACAAATAACTCCTGTGTATTATGCGATTGTATTACAGCAGCACGCCTTTCATGGTTTTGACTTGAACACGTATGGCCTTGCTGTAAATACACTCATCCTGGCTGGTTTCGCCATTGGTCTTATCCTATTGTCAGCACTCGTACTACGTCGCAGCACGGTAGCAAATTAGCGTCATGAGAGCGTTTTTCATAAAAGGAGTCCTTTAATGTTACCATTCTTGCGTTCAGTCTGGGCTATTACAAGAAAAGATTTACGCGTCTGGCTCAGCAATCGGCGCAATATCGGGGCAACGGTGATTCCCCCTATTGCCTTTTTACTCATTCAAGCACTCGGCGCGGTTGCCGTTGGGCGTAGTCCTGTCGCGCTTGTTACACTGGATTCTGGTGCGAGAGGCCAGCAGATGCAGCAAATCTTTCATAATGCTGATGTGTTCCGTGTTACGGATGCAACACCTGCGCAGGCTGCGACTCTGTACAAAAATATCCAGGTGATCGCGATTATTACCATTCCAAGTGATTTCACGCAACGTGTCGCGGCACATGATCCATCGCCAGTAGATGTGCGTGTGAACAACTTGAATCTCGACTTTACCAACGACGTTCGTCGTTCTGTACCAGACGCAATCACCCAATTTTATCAAGCGCAAGGTAGCACTAGCCCCATCAAGGTTACAGTGCATGAACAAGACCTGCGCTCACGTGATGTGCAGTTATTCCAGTATGCAGTGTTACCGACAATTATTCTGCTCCTCACTTTATCGGGGTTAGTGACGAGTAGTATTGCTACTTCACGTGAGTGGGAGACACGTACCGTCAAAGAGATGCTACTTTCACCAACATCAAGTGCCGCGATCATTGTGGGTAAAGTGTTGGCAGGCTTTGTGACAACATTCCTACTCGGTTTGTTAGTTCTTCTGCTAGGAGCGGCATTGAATTGGACACGACCTGAAGGCATTTATTGGCTTACCAGTCTTGTTATTCTGGCTATGATTGCGCTGTTTAGCACAGGGTTGGGAGTTGCGTTAGGTGCGGCACTGCAAAGGTCGCAGCCCGTGATTGCCATTTCGATTAACGTCGCCATCTACCTGTTTTTCCTGGCAGGCGGAATAGGCGTTATCGCCTTTGAACCTCTGTTTTTGCAGAATATCGCGGCGTACATTCCACTAACGTATGGTATTCATGCGCTAGAGCAGGCTGTGTTCTACAGTTCGTCCGATCTCTTTGGACGTGATGTGTTGGTCTTGGGGTTGTGTGCGTTAGCCGCACTTGGGTTAGGTGTGTTGTCTATGCGGCGTGGTATCGCTAGTTAGCAGAATACAAACAGATGTAGCACCCACGC
>CAXTWV010000132.1:0-4851 GCA_964248005.1 uncultured Ktedonobacteraceae bacterium
TACTCCTCTTCATCATCATTGGAGTATGTATATTTTTTGTACTCGACCATTATAATTGAATACCTTACAAAATGCAATAGGGTAGAAAAGAAAGCTCGAAACCTACTTCACGTTCTTCCTAATTGTTGCGTTGCTCATCACTGCGTTTCTACTCGTTATCCTGAATTTACCAGCGCACATAATACCGTAACGTTGGCACAAAAAAAAAAAACCCAAAAGACCTTGGTGATCTTCGGCTTTTCTTTATTGTGCCAACTTTTAGACTGGTTGAATTTGTGCAATGTGCCGAAGGATGTCGGTGAGTGCCTCTGGTTGAATAATCATAGCATCATGACCGGACTCAATTTGAAACACTATCCATCCTGCTTGTTTCGCCTTCTGCTCATAAACTGCAAGATAGTCGAATTCAGTGCAACGAATAAAGTATCTTGAGATTGCTTGTGCAACAGGATTCTTCACTGTCACCTTTTCTTCAAAGGTGAGAACAGGTGTGTACACCATATGATCTTTCAACCATACAATATCCTCTGGGGCAACAACTCCATAGCTTTGAGGCTCTCCGGGAGGGAGAAGCCATACCTCCTGTGCTCCATCCTGTTTGCTTTTTCCGTCTGCATTCACTAAAGAGGATTTCATGCCATCAATGGTTTCCTGTGACATGAGATCAAAGAGCGACTGATTGTTCTCAGCTATGAATGCATCCAGATACACCATTTTGCTTATCTTGTTAGGAATGAGTTCAGCCACACCCGTCAGTACCAAGCCCGAATAGCTATGACCAACGAGAATCACGTTTTTAAGCTTGTTCTCTTGTATCAACTGAACAATGTCCTGAATATGAAGCATCAGACCAACATCCTTGCTAGCAGGATGTTGGAACGACTCCATTCCTGTGAGGGTCGGAGTGTAGACCGTTGCTTCTTGCTGCTCAAGGAGATGTTTTATTTTATACCAAGCAGAACCGTTATGCCACGAGCCGTGAATAAGGATAAAGATCATTGCTGCTTCTTTCAATTTCTTCGCTGACTTCCAACCCGCCTTCTATCCTAAGACTCAATAAGGCGGGTCAGATCAACACTATGCGGCTACTACTTTGCTTGCTGTATCTGCAGGGGTGTCCACTTCATCATGCTCGCAGTAAAGAAGCCGCTTTTGATGGCAGGGTCCTTGTCTATGAAGCTTTGTGCGTCGGCAATCCCATTTACGATGAGGATGTATCGTCCACGCCCTGTAGTGGAATCAACGGGGCCACCAAGATACATGCCGCCGGACTGAGCGACGGAACCAACGTACTCGACGTGCGGATTGAGTAGCGATGGGTCCTGCTGATCAAGCGGCTTGCCAGCAGTGTAAGCCGGACCAGGAAGATAGTCTAGCTTGACGAGCGTCTTGCCTTCGAGATTGGCTGCTGATCCGTCTATGACTACATACCACGGCAAAATCTCGACGACAGACAGGACTTCGTTTTTTATACCGTAATCAGCTTGCACAGTGTTGATAACGTTGTCAATGTTAGTCATCTGGTAGACGTAGAAGCCGTGTCCTGACTCAAGCGGTCCATACGCCACGATCTCTCGGTGGCTGAATATCGACATCATGGACTCGAAATGACCGGAAAGGTCCTGGCCCTGGGGAGCGACATTTGCTGCCCACTTCGGGCCACCTGTTAATTCCACTGTTTGTAGTTCTTTAGTTGCCATTAAGCTGTTCTCCTTGTAATACTGCCAAACAAGAGCTTGTTCCTTCCAGGGGAGCATCTTTTCTCTTGCTAGGACAAGAATACAAGAAAGCATGGGGAGCTAGCGTCCCCAACTATGGGGAGAAAATTGGGTATTTTCTGAATGATGTGCTTTGTGTTGAAAGAAGTTTTTTTCAAGTCACTCCTCCGCTACTAGTAATCTAAGTTCTTTGGCTTTCTGCACCGCCTCAAGGCGGGTATGCACATCGAGTTTACTATAGATGCGTTTGATATGCGTGCGCACCGTACTCACCTCGACAACGAGTTCAACCGCGATTTCAGGAATTGCAAGCGAAGTCGTTAGAAGCCGGAGTGTCTTCAATTCTTGTTTCGTGAGTGGGTCTGTTAATGGATTAGACAGGAGAGAAAATGTGGATGTGTTTTTCTCAATCTTCTCGTGTTGAGCCTCTGCTGGGAATGCCGCCAGAAGCATGTTGTAATAGCTAGAAGGAATGCTCTGCGATACTTCACGTAAAAGCGTAGCCATCGGTTCACCTGCGTTCACAAAGGGACGAATATATCCCTCTGGCTCAGCAAGTGCGAGAGCCTGTTGAAGCGAAGCGAGAGCCTGTGGAACATTTCCCAGCATCTGATCGAGCAATGCTTGTAGAAGGTACAGTTCCAAGACATGCCTCTTTCGTCCTGTCGTCTTGACCGTTTGTAGTAGACGAGAGATGAGCTGTTTTGCCTCATCTAAGGCTTTCTCATTCTTTTGTGTTCTAGCTTGCGCCAAAAGAACATGTAGTAGGGCAAGCAACTCTTCCTCATCCGAGCAATGTAGCTCTTCCTGCAGGGAGAGTTTTCTTTCCCACCCTGTAACCCAGGAGCGAGCACTATTTAGTGAGCCTTGGTCTAGCCACAGTCGTGCTTGAGTTGTTTCTATTCGTGGGATAGGAAAGGGAATTTGACTCGTGCGCCCTCTGTCTTCAAATTGCTCTGCTTCTTCGAGTAATGCAGCAGCACTAATGGTATCGTCTTGCAGAGAACGTATCCAGGCTAAACGAAGGAGGCCAGTGAATACTACTCCTGCCCAAGCGTCAAATGGACGACAGCGTTCAATCCCTTCTTGTAAATATGTCCCTGCCGTTTCTAGCTCGTTGTGCTCGATATACATCATTGCGACACTCACACACATCATTCCAATTTCAGGACCGTCATGCTTGTTAGGAAAATGAAGTAGATGCTGAAAAGCCTTCTTTGCAAGACGCAGTTGACCTTGCACTAAGAGAACTTCGATCAGGTTCGCCGTGAAGAGAGCCGAGAAATATTTGTTTCCAACGGCTTGACAAAGAGCGATGCTTTGTGTCAAAAGGGAACTGACGATATTGATGTCGTACTCGACAAAGGCACACATCGCCATCGCAATTCCTCTCAAAAGTAGATGTGTTTCAGGCAGCCGTTCGAGGGCCTGGTGACAATGCAGCAATGCAAGGTGTGTATTCCCTTGCTGGCTCAGTAGTTTAGCAGTGAGAATGTCTAACTCGGCTAGCATACACTGTCGTACATCGTTGGAAATCTCGTATTGGACGTTTGACTGATGCATAGGAGACGCTTCCTCTTCTTCGAGAAGAGTGGCTGCATCATGAAGACGTGAGGCGATCAGAGGATTTCGGTCAGTATACATTTCGGAGAGCACCCAAGTATGAGTGAGGCAGAGGCGAGGACTTGAACGCACGATGTGTTCAGGAAGTTGCTCGACCCAACGGAGCAGTAAGAGCATATCGTTGCGTTCCCAAAAGAGCTTTTCCGCGTGCATTTCAATCAAGCGTGCTGCACGCTCAATATCTTGAGCTATTAGCAGATGCTTCACAGCTTCATCAATCATCCCTTCTTGCTCAAACCAAGTGGCGACACGTATGTGAAGTTCAGATGTATCTTGACCTCTTTGACGACGCAAGACATCGGTAAACAGATGATGATAGCGATACCAGGAACGCTTGGTGTCTAATGAAACGAGAAAGAGGTTCGCCTGTTCGAGGACGTCCAAAATAGCTTGACTTTCAGGGTGGCTCTCGCCTTCGCCTGCATCTAGCAACACATCACAAAGAGGGGCGCAGAAGCGATCTAGGATGGATGTTTGGAGCAAGAACTTCTGAATATATTCAGGTTGCCGATGAAAAACTTCTTCAAGCAGATAGTCAGCGATATCATGAGAATCGCCAGCAAAGGTCGCAAGAAAGTCCGAGGCTTGAAACAAGTTTAATCCTTGAAGAGCTTGAGCCGTCAGTTGTAAACCAGCAATCCACCCTTCTGTGCGCTGTTCCAGCATCTCGATATCTGCTGGTAAAAGGTGAAGTCCTTTCTGCATAGTAAAAAAGGTCGTTACTTCCATCATGGTAAAGCGTAAGTCGGTCGGTCGTATCTGCGTCACCTGCCCTTGTGTACGTAAGCGAGCCAAGGGAATCGTTGGAAAGGTACGACTACTTAGAACTAAGTGCATCTGTGGAGGAAGGTAATTCACAAGAAACGTGACCGCTTCATGAAGAGCGGAATTTGTGATTACATGAAAATCATCAAGGACAAGGATGAAAGGAGTGTTTACTGTCGTAATCTCATGAATGAGATGAGTGAGGAAAAGGGGAACATTTGGAACCTGCTGTGTTTCAAGGCCAGCGATAATTGTTTGACCAAGTTCTGGTGTAATACGTTGCAGAGCAGCTATTAAATACATAAAGAAACGGATCAAGTCATTATCCTGAGTATCCAAGGTCAGCCAAACAGATGCTCGCTGTTCACGCTGTTGGACATCAGCTAACCAGCTATGTATCAAAGTGGTTTTTCCAGAACCGGCAGGTGCGCAAACAAGTGTCAGCTTACCTCTTAAACCGTGCGTGAGTCGCTTAAGTAGATAAGGCCGAGGGACCAGAACCACAGGCAGAGATGGAACATATAGCTTGTTTTGTAGAAGCAGCATACGCTCTATTTCGGCTGGCATACCCAGCCGTTCTCCTTTCCATAGAGAGACAGAGATACTGCCTCAAGTGTATTACCTCTAACTTCGTTTCTGCAGGAACATATATTGATTTACCATTTAACCTACAGCCAATTGAAAAGAAAGCAGTGTTTGTATCGTCGTCATGATAGATGTTTGGAGTTTAATAGGCGCGGAGAAA
>CAXTWV010000132.1:4861-6822 GCA_964248005.1 uncultured Ktedonobacteraceae bacterium
GTACTCGACCATTATAACGGACTATACCCAAAAAGGCAATAGGTAAGAAAAGAAAACCAGACATGTTCTGGTTTTCTTTTCTATTTTATGAAGGAACGATTTGTGAGCGTTCTTCGATAAAGCCAAGGATGCGCTGCCATGCATCGGCGGATTCTTTCGCGAATTCGGTATATTTGCGGTCGAAGAAACTATGTGGTGTATCAGGGTAGATGACGATTTCGTGCTTGACACCCGACTTGTCCAACTGCTCATCGAGTTGCTGCACCTGCTCCTGGGGAATGTTTTGATCGGCACCACCAAAGAGGCCAAGCACAGGAACTTTGATTTTGCTAGCAGCTTCTAGCACGGTTCCTTTCTGCTCATCCATCTTACGACTCAGACCGGCGTAGAAACCGATGACACCTGCCAGACCTATATCCTCTGTGCCTGTATAGAGCGAGAGACTACCACCCAGGCAGAAACCAACGGTGAACGCGGCATCGGACGAACTTGTCATGCTTTGTAGCTGTGCAAGCGAGGCTTTTGCGTCTGCGATGACTGTTGGTAGGCGTAGTTGTTGTACATGAGGCATGAACTCGAACGAGTCATCTCGTCCAGTCAGACCCGCTGTGCGCCCGAAATAATCCATTGCCACTGCCGCGATTCCAGCCTCGGCGAAGCGTAACGCCAGTTCTTTATAAAACTGATGTAGGCCGCGTACATCGGGATACACAATGACTTGTGCTCCCGTAGGTTTGCTGGGATGGGCCGCGAACGCAGAGAACTTGTTGCCATCGGCAGCCGTTAACACCATATCTTCGCCACGAGCTGAGCCGCTCTCTCCTGGTGTAATTGGTGGACGTGCATTATCGTCATAGCACATAACTGTTTGTATCTCCTCTAGTTCTAAGTGTGGTGGGAGAAAATCTCCCATTGCATTGTCGCATATTTGAAGGGCATTGCGTAGGTCAGCAATTATAAAGGGCCTGTTAACGTGCATATGGTAGAACCGTACAGGGGGGCTACCACATGCACATTGACA
Organism: uncultured Ktedonobacteraceae bacterium; assembly: GCA_964248005.1. Classification (GTDB taxonomy): domain Bacteria; phylum Chloroflexota; class Ktedonobacteria; order Ktedonobacterales; family Ktedonobacteraceae; genus JBBQVS01. The sequence goes on from CAXTWV010000132.1 coordinate 5,883, forward strand.
GATTATGCGGGTAGACGTTGGTTTCTCACAAGTGGTTCAGTGCTACAATATCTACAGTAGAAAGTTTATCGCAGCATATTGGAAGGATTGACATCGTTCATGACACACCTTTATCTTATTCGTCATGGAGAGGCTACGACCCAGATGGGGGAGTCGCTGCATGACTATGGTTTAACTCCTCTTGGCGTGCGACAGGCCGAGCGGTTACGCGACCGCTTAGCCGCGACTGGCGAGATTGTGCCTGATGTGTTTATTGCCAGTACTCTTCCACGGGCGCGTCAAACGGCCCAAATTATTGCCCCAGCATTTCGTGAGATGCCGATTACCTTTGACGATGATGTACAGGAATTGCATCCGGGTGAGGCCGAAAACATGACTGTTACCGAATTTCGTGAGAAGTTTGGCGGCTACAATCTGGATCAGGAACCATTTCGGCCCGTCTCGCCAGGGGGCGAAACATGGGGTCAGTTTGTGCTCCGTGGAGGAACGGCGTTACATCGCATTCTGACGGAACATGAGGGAAAAACCATTGTCGTGGTATGTCATGGTGGCATCATTGATATCTCTTTTATCTATTTCCTGGGTATGGAAACGTTGCGCTTACCAGAAACGCGTTTCGATACCCGTAACACTTCGATCACCTACTGGAACAAAACATCACCATTTGGGAATCGACCGGCTCGCTGGCGTCTTATCCGCTACAACGACGACATGCATGTTCGCGGCCTCGAAGAATCTTTTGAAATTCCCTGGCATGAGATGCCCGTGCCACCCTACAAAAAATGGTCTGATGCGGGACGCCCACAACCCACAAAGCCTCCCACGGAACAATAATACATTCTGAGATGGACCAACTGTAGGGGTCTAAATAATTAAACACCTTTCGCCCGCTGGAACAACGTGAAATTCCAACAGGGGGGTAATAAATAGAACCCAAACA
>CAXTWV010000132.1:6832-12315 GCA_964248005.1 uncultured Ktedonobacteraceae bacterium
GGACAAAGTTTAGGGGTTAAATTCATTACACCCTTGGCGCACTCTCAAACATGTTCAATTGCCAACCGGGTTTATTTAATTAGACCCCTACAGTTGCGTCGTGTCCATACCTATTCAACCCCAACTCTTGTCGCCACGACTGCAGGTACACGTACCGTCATATCTTGCAACTCGTCTTCGTCGATGGTAGGCTCTTCCTCCGCTTCGGCTATGGGGCTAGTACCTTCCACAATGGGCAAGTTGCTTTCGACAATGCCGCCATTGTCCATATAGATATGGTAGGGGAAGAGGGCTGGATCAAAAGCACTGCTATGAGAGATCAACAAGACTTGTTCAAAGTGCTGGCTCAAGATATCGCTGGTTACAACGTCCATCAATGCCTTTGTGCGACCTCGGTCGAACGAACTGAGCGGCTCATCGAGAAAGAGGAAACCTGGGGAGGCTCCAACTTCTTTTGGCAGTGTCGCGAGCGCAAAGGCTAGACGCAAGGCGAGCGATAACTGGTCGGCGGCCCCACCTGAGAGCGCGGATTTGGAGACGTATTCGCCAGCACCGGAGTCCCACACTTTGAGTTGTAATGGTCCTCCACTCAGCGTTCCCTCTTCAGCGTAGGTGGTGACACGTACATCATGATAGCGACCGCTGGTAAGCAATGGTAGGATGTGGTGCATATAGTACTCTGTCCGTGGCACCGTTTTGTGCATCAAGCGGTCATGCACGGCTTTGATGAGCAGGCCACTGTGCTTCTTAACTTGATAGGAGCGTTCTTGCTGTTCCATGCGTGTACGTGCAAGTGGCAGATCGAGCGTGACACCGCCTGTTTGGAGGCGTGTACCAAGTGAAAGTTCTTCCTGTTCCAGACCTTCCAGTTCTTGCTCCGTCGTTTCGCATTCCTGTTCCAGTCGTGTACGGTCTTGTGGCGCATAGTCGGCGAGCAGAGGCCAGACCGCGACGATATCGGTAAAGGTGTAGTGCTGCACGGTTGAGCGTTTGCGTCGTACAAGCATTGTGGCGATACGTTCTTGTGCGTCCTCAATCTCCTGCCGACACAGTGCGATTTTGGCATTTGACGCGCCTTCCTGGGCTTGCAAGTTCGCCAACTCTGTCACAATTGCGTCTTCGTTGGCCTCTTGCAATTCTTTTTGACAACGTGTGCGTAAGGCGACAAGGGCTTCCGCGAATGGATTGGGTGGCACGATCCAGCTTCCCAACGAATTGCTAAACTTCGCCAGTTGCTTATAATGCTCTGCGAGTGACTCCTGGCGTTCTTTGAGCAGAGTGGTATAGGTTGTTTGTTGCGTTTGGAGGGCAAATTTGCCACCAAGAATGACGTTGAGTTCTTCTAACTGCTTACGTGTACTTGACTCGGCATTGTTAATGGCTGTTTGTCCGAAGACGACACCAAGTGGTTTGACGCGTTGTCGTAGGGACTCTTGCAGGGATTGTAACGCACTTCGTAGTGCGTCTTGCTGTTCGCGTGCGCGTTCAATCTGCTGCATAGGGCTATTCGTTTGATAGCGTGCGTTACGCTCCTCGACGATACGTTTGCGCGTCAGCATCACGTCGAGCGCGTTCTGGTGTATCTTCACCTGATTTGTCAGTTCCGTGACCAGATCGGTCTTGCCATCAAGCGAGGCGAGTTCATGTTCTGTGGCCTTGATGGTGCTTTCCACCAACGCTTCCAGGTCAGGGATACCGCTTGTACTCTCTTCACGGTTCCACAACACAGGTGTTACAGGTACGGAAGCATAGGCATCAAAGGCCGGGCCACGCTGTAGCCGTTCGTTGATGCTCGGTTGCGGCAAACCCTCCTGACCAGCAAGCAGAGTAATTTCTTGATGCATACGACCCAGTGCCATCTGGTCCTCACGCAAATGTTCGTCGAGTGTGCCCTGACTCTTTTGCTGCTGTTCCAACTGTGTTCGCTGCTTGCGGAGATTCGCGACAGCTTCTATTGTCACATTAACTTGATTGCGGGCTGCATTTGCCTCGTTGCGCTTCTCCTTGATTTGGTCTTGCAGGTTGGCAATACTTTCACCTTCCTGTGCCTGTGTTTGTTGTAAGAGCGCGTGTGCTTCTTCAATGGAACGCGGAACCGTGCCAGTAAGATCACGCAACTCGCGCTCGACCTGATCGAGCGACTCACGGTTGCCACCCATACGGCTCGCCGTTTCGCGTGCGGCAACCATCATGCGTACTCTGCTACTCGCGTCTTGTACCTGTCTATCAATGACTTGCTCTTCCGCACGGGCCTTTGTATAATTCTGGAAAGAGAGGCCCGCGGCTGCACCTAGCATGAGTGCTGCTATGCCAAAGACAGCTCCAATAACGGGTGCGCCCGTCACAAATTCGACAATAGCACCACCCACACAGAGCAAGCACACTACCGCACAGACGATGACGAAACCCATGAACTTTGTTGTGTTCCGTCGTGCCTCTAGTGCTAAGGTTGTCAAGCTTGCCTGTTGGTCATGGGCGGCACGTACATGCTGTTCGGCGTCGCTTAAACCCTGTGAAAGCCCTTTCAAGCGTTGCCATTCTTCCAACTGGCGTCGCACACTTAGCTGGCGTCCACGTTTTTCTAGTGTCTCTGCCTGCTGCTGTACCTGTTTTGCTTCGGCCTCGACCAGCGTCAGTTCTTGCTCTGTATCGTACAGGTCACGCTGTACCTTTCTGAGTTGTGCCTCGCTCTCATCAACGCGTTTTTTATCATTGCTATGTGCAACATATTGTTCTTCAAGACGACGGAGTTCTGCGAGACGACTGGTGAGCATTTGCATACTGGCTAGCCGTGCCTCTAACAGTGGGCGGCCTTCGCGCTGACGATCTTCCAGTTCTGAAAGTGCCTTTTGTGCTTGCTCTACATGGTTACGCGCATGTTCAACCTCAGCGTCAATGCCTTTCAGGTCGCCCTCTACCTCATCCTGGTGCTTAAGTTCTTGTTCCAGGTCCTTGATGGTATCCACAGCGGTCAGCAGATCGTTCGACATGCGCTGTAGAGTTCCAAACGATTTGGTCAACTCAACAAGTTCGTTGACACGCTTTTCTAGCGTCGGCAATTCTTCTTGTTCACGTCGCTCCAATTCATCAATCTGACGTTCGAGGAGTGGTAATTCGCGCCGTGCCTCTGCCATTTCGTCATAGGAAGTGATAATTTCGTCCAGCGTTGCATCGGCTCTTTTCAATTGCTGAATACGCCCTTGCTGACTCTTCAGTTCCGCACGATGTGTAGAGATATGTTCCAGCGCGAGTTCCTGTTCCGCGATATCGGCCTCTTGTGTACTGATTTCTGCCAGGTCTTCGGCAACCTCGACCACATCGAGCGCGATTTCAAGCGTGTCCAGTTGCTTGCTCAATACAGGAATACGCTCTTGAGTCTCGGCGAGGCGGAGACGTTGTGTTGTGTCTTCCATGAGCCGTTCATCATGGGGCGTCACCTTGAACTGCTCTCCAATACGGCTCAAACGTTCCAGACCCAAGAGTTTACGCACTGTCGTCTCGCGTTCGGTCCCGCGCAATCGTTCCAGACGGTCAAGCCCCTTCTGCTCTATCAAGCAGGAATTGCGTAATGCACTACCGTCCATACGCCCCAATTCTGAGATGATGCGTTCGTTAGCGGCACCCAAACGTGTGATAGGCTCCTCTTCGGTGTTTCCCTGATGCTGTGTGTGCAAGGTGATACGTTGCCCCTTGCCACGCTCAATGATGCGGCAAATGGTGAGTTCGTTATTGTTGACTGTGAGGGTGAGGGTGACAGTCGCAGTAGAGGCTCCATAGGAAATAAGGTCGTCGAGCGAACGTTTGTCCTGGTCAAACAGGAGCGGCTCGCCATAGAGCGCGAAATAGATACTCTCAAGCAAGGCCGATTTACCCGACTCGTTTGGCCCTTGAATAAGAATACTGCCACGCTGTGGAAAGTGCAGGTCCATATGGCGTAGGAGCCTGAACCGTTCGACCGTTACATGTTTTAGAATTATCATGACCGTTTGCCTCTACTATCATCCATCGCTAATAATAACTCTTCTTTTGTGGTGCGTAATGCCTTTTGCTCGTATTCATCGTGCGTATCGGCAATCCACTCTTCCACGACCGCGATGAGTTCTTCGCGCGGCGAAAAGCGTTCGCCTGTCTCTGCGAGTGCTGCGTCCTGGTCAGAGAGAAGCGAGACATTGCTATCGTCAATAGCGAGCGAGAAGCAGTACACTTCACCATAGTGACGGATCATGTTCAAATCGAGTTGATGATACTGACGGCGCGTTATCTCACCCTCAAGACGTAGCTGAATTGTGGTTTCCGCATCACACAATGGCTCTAAACGCTCAAGAATACGCTCGGTTGGTGTCGTATCGGCATCGTCTGCCCACAATTCCTGCACGGAGATACGTAACTGTTTTGTTTGTAGGGCATCTACGACAATATGATTGCACCAGCGTAGGCCATCTGCCGCGAGGCCCATAAAGACAAACCCCGGCTTTTGCTCGTTTGTGGGGTGTGCTAAAGCAGACCCGTACAGGGGAGTGCTGTGAGTAGCTCCGGCGATGATTACCTCTGTTTGTCCGATACGTTCGTGATGATAGGTGTGATTATAGCCAGCGAGAATGTAGCGGAATGTGTCTTGTTGCTCGATAGTGGCACGACTCACCAGTGTGCGCGTTGTTGAAGTCGTAGCTTCATGCATACCCTCAATTGGTGCATGTAACACGAGGACTGAGAGCGCGGCCCGTTCGATATCACTTTGAACATGTAATTGTGCTAACGGGTCGCCGACTTGCTCACCGACACTGCCAAGCCCACATACGCCCACCAGAATGCCGTGGGCCTCAAGCAGGAGCGGCTCGACCTCTTCATCTTTTTTGAGTATAGGTGAAAGATACTGCAATGCACCCAACTGGGCGTAACTCACCTGTGGTGCTGGTGCGACATATTCGCCTTGCGTCTCTGCGGGCGTGTCATGCAGACCACCGAGCGCAAGCACCTGTACTCCGGCTTGCTTCAATTGCGCTAAGCGTGCCGCAACAAAACCTCGGTCTCGTTCCGTCGGCGTTGGAGTATCAAAAAGGTCGCCTGCTTGGATAAAAAAGTCGGCCTTTTGTCCAATGGCGAATGTGACCGCTTGCTGAAATGCATCACGGAGGCGTTGCTGTCGCTCCTCACGCTTATGCTGCCCGAATGCGTCGTGTCCCAGGTGGTTATCCGCGGTCAAAACGACCGTCACGATATTCTGTTGCGACTCGTCAGAGCTATTTTCTTGTGCTTGTATCGTATTTTCTTCTTGTTCTGTCATTTCAAAATTACATTTCAATACAATTTGGTCACGATGAACATACAACGTATACACTCTTCGTATAAACGGAGTCTAAACACAAGTTTATCACAAACTATGACGATTCATTATAATTGAGAGTCAAAATAAGGACTATTTGGGGGCTATGATGGTTATAGAAATTATGAGTCATTCCGAATTTTTGAGAAACCTGTGGAGC
>CAXTWV010000133.1:0-5072 GCA_964248005.1 uncultured Ktedonobacteraceae bacterium
AGTTCACAAAATGTTTCTCTGCTATCATGATTTGGTCAAGTTCATTCTTGAGGAAGTCTATACTATTGACGGATAACGACTGGGGCATTGATTGCGATTGAGTTGCAATCAATGCCCCAGTCGTTATCCGTCAATCAGCAAATTTTTTTATTGTTTCTGTACCACCTTCCAACATTCCTTCGCGATCTCCCAATCCTCCTCAGTATGCACAACCAGGACGCGTACATCCGAATCATCGGTCGAGACCTCTGTATCGGCAGGCGATTGTTTGTTTTTCTCTTCGTCAAGTTTAAGATTGAGGAACGCGAAGCCTTGACACACCTCCGCACGTATCTGATCAGCGTGTTCGCCAACGCCACCTGTGAATGACAGCACATCGACGCCACCGAGTACGGCGATCATGGCACCGATAAAGTAGCGTAAACGATAGGTATAGATATCCAATGCCAGCTTCGCCCGTTCGTTACCCTCGCCAATGGCTTTCTGTATCTGGCGCACATCGTTGGAGATACCGGAGATACCCTTGAGTCCCGACTCTTTATTCAGAATCGAGTCGAACTGGTCGGCGGTATACCCCTTCTCGCGTTGCAGATAGACCAGAATGCTAGGGTCAATCGTGCCGGAGCGACTGCCCATCATCACGCCCTCAAGCGGCGTGAAGCCCATTGTTGTATCGAAGCTCTCCCCATTCTGTATCGCGGCGAGTGAGCAGCCATTACCAAGATGGCAGTTGATAATACGTAGATGCGCCTCATCTTCCTGCAGGATTTGTCCGATGCGCTCGGTACAATACTGATGGCTGATGCCGTGAAAGCCATAGCGACGAATCCCTTGCTCATACCACGCATAGGGACCGGGATAAACAACCGTCTGCATTGGCAACGTCTTGTGGAAGGCGGTATCGAAGGCCGCGACCTGTCGTACCTTGTCGCCAAACATATGCTCAACCGCCTGGATACCCTCAAGGTTCACGGGATTATGTAGTGGTGCGAACGAGGCGTATTTGTGAATATCGTCTTTGACTTTCTGATCGATAAAGACACTCTCACGATAATCGGGTCCGCCATGCACAACGCGATGCCCCACGATATCAATGTCCGAGGGGCCATCGAGAACCTTTGTCTCGCCAGTCCAAATTGTCTTGAGCATCTGTTCGGTCGCTGCTGGAAGTGAATCGGCTGACACCTCCTGTTGTACCTTCTTCCCATTACCCATCGAGATGTCGAGCGTGGCTGACCCCTTATCCTTTGTCCAATCAGCATCGGCGGCCCATAGTGGCGTAGGTGCATGGTCTGGCAACGTCTCGCCAATCTCATACACGCGGCTCTTCTGGCTGCTTGAGCCTGCATTTAGTACAAGTATTTTCATCATTACTCCTACTATCCAAATAATGATTTGCAACATCCATTGGATGTTGCAAATCATTATTTGGATATATTTATTCTTTCCATTTCCAATCTACAATTTCTTTTGGGTCCGACCCGTTCGCTTGAATATATTGGTGATGTTCCACAAGCACATACTCGTAGTGGCTCACGAGTTCACTCGCACGCACCGCAACCTGTGGATTACGTGCGGCTGCGCCACGAATCGCTTGCATAATGAGATGATAGCGATCAGTCCCATTACGCACATTCATATCGAACGGTGTCGTGGTTGTGCCTTCTTCACGATAGCCGTTAATCTGGAAGCGATTGATATTCTCACGTCCAAAGAGCAGTTGCTGAACCGCCGAAGGGTAGCCGTGGAAATTGATGATGACGGGACGATCTGGCGTAAAGAGCGCATCGAACATCTGCTCATCCAGGCTGTGAGGATGGACGCCCTCTTTATCAAGCACAAACAAGTCGGTGACATTGACGACACGCAAACGTAACTCTGGCAACTCATCACGTAAAATCTGGGCCGCCGCCATCACTTCGAGCGTTGGATTATCGCCGATGCCCACCAGCACAACATCAGGCTCGATACCCTCATCAATGCTCGCCCAACGCCATATTGAGGCACCCGCCCTACAATGTGCAATCGCATCATCCATCGACAACCATTGTGGCATACGCTGCTTGTTGGCTATCACAAGGTTCACATACCCATTGCTCTGTAGGCAGTGGTCCATTGTACTGACAAGGCAATTCGCGTCGGGCGGAAGGTAGATGCGTGCGACAGATGCTTTCTTGTTCAGAACAGAGTTGATGATACCCGGATTTTGATGCGAGAAGCCATTATGTTCTTGTCTCCATAGAGTAGAGGTCTCCATGTAGTTCAGAGAGGGCAGCGGTAAGCGCCACGATATTTCCTGCGATAGTTTAAGAAACTTCGCGAACTGGTCCATCATCGACACAACAATGTTGAGGAAGGCTTCATAGGTGGGGAAGAGGCCATGCCGTCCAGTCATGAGATACCCCTGCAACCATGCCTGACAGTCATGCTCACTCAGCACTTCTATGACTTGCCCACCCTGTGCGGCAACCTTTGGATTGTGTGGAGGAACAGGCCATTCATACTCGCGTGGCTTCACGTCAAGCACCGCACCTAGTTTGTTGGACTGTAGTTCATCGGGACTGAAAATGCGGAATGCATGGGGATTGTTCCGAATCACCTCGCGCAGATAGAGAGCAATACGTTCCATGCTACTGACATTGCCACCATCCTGTCGATTAGGCATACCGAGATCAACGTCTACGGCAAAATCGCGAATGTTGGGCAAGTGGAGTGCTTGCGTGATGCGACCACCAAAGGTGTGCGGATTCTCACCCATACGTCGTTCGCCCTGTGGACACTGCTCAAGAATATCCGGTAGAGGTTTGCCGTTCTCATCTAACAATTCGTGTACGTTATATGATTTTAGCCATTGCTCTACCAGCTTCAAATGTGCAGGATTGGTCTTCACGTCCTCAACAGGCACTTGATGAGCACGGAACGAGCCTTCGATTGGCTCACCATCTAGTTCTTTAACACCGGTCATTCCTTTAGGAGTGCGTAGAAGAATAACGGGCCAGCGTGGTTTCTCGATGGGTTGACCAGAGCGTGCGGCCCGTTGAATGCGTCGTATTTCATGATACGCCCAGTCAAGTGCCCCATAGAGCTTTGCGTCAAGCTCCGTCTGCTCATCCTCTTCAACACCTTCAACAAATTGTACCTCGTAGCCATACCCCGTGAAGAGGTGAAGCAATTCTTCATCGTTCATCGTCCCATAAATGGTAGGATTAGATATCTTATAGCCATTGAGATGTAGGATAGGCAAGACTGCACCGGACTCTGCCGGATTGAGGAATTTGTAGCAGTGCCACGCCGTTGCCGTTGGACCCGTCTCGGCCTCACCATCACCAACAATACAGGTGACAATCAAATCAGGATTATCCATCACAGCCCCGAACGCCGTTGCCAGCGCATACCCTAACTCGCCCCCTTCGTGAATGGTGCCTGGAACACCAGGGTAGAGGTGGCTAGGGAAACCACCGGGCCAGGAAAAACTCCTGACGAATTGGTGTAGTCCTTGCTTATCGAAGGTCAGATGTGGATAGAAGTCATGCAACGTGCCTTCCAGGTAGAGATTCGCGAGATTGGCGGGTGCGCCATGTCCAGGACCAGTGACAAGAAACATATCGAGGTCGTAGCGCATAATCAAGTGGTTCAGGTGAGCGTAGATCAGGTTGATACCAGGACTCGTACCCCAGTGACCAAGCAAACGGTCCTTGATATGTTCAGGCTGCAATGGCTCTTCGAGCAACACATTGTCACGCAGGTAAATTTGTGCTGCAACTAAATAATCAGTGAGACGTTGGAAGCGTCTAATCGCATCAAGTTCCGCCCCATGCTCTTTGCGCACATCCTGTGCGGATATGGTGGTAGTGGGGATGGACAATGTTTTCTCTGAAACTTCTACTGCCATGTGCTCTTCTCTTCCTTTTGAAGCAACCAAATGTAGTAATTCCCTTCGGTAGGGGCAGCAATTCATTGCGCCCAAAGATGGGGGTGGTGGGGCAAACGTCCCCCGAAACGTCTCAAGTGCCAGAGCGTTCCCCTTCCCACCAATCTTTGGGCGCAATGAATTGCTGCCCCTACCGACATTACCGTGTTCGGTTGTCAACGTTCATTCATGACACAATCGAAGGGTATATATGCTAGTACGCTTGAGAGAAAGAGGACGTGACATGCCCAAAGCGTAGGTGATATTCTAAAAGAGTATGGTCATATCAAAAGTAAACAAGGGATGTTCATGGTCAAAACAGTCCTTCATACAGTACAGGTAGGTCAGTATCGCGTTCGCTATCAGACGGTGGGCGAGGGTGAACCGATTGTGCTTGTGCATGGCTTGTCTGGTTCTACTCTGTGGTGGCGACGCAATCTGCCAGAACTTGCGCAACACTACAAGGTCTATCTGGTCGATCTGCCAGGCTTTGGTGCGTCAAGACGCAAATACGGTCGTTTTGCTTTGAAGCAAGCCGGAGACTGGCTACTGGCATGGATGGATGCGATAGGATTGAAACAAACGCATCTCATCGGACACTCGATGGGTGGCTATATCTGCATGGAGATTGCGGCCCATCGACCCGATGTCGTCTCGCGGCTTGTGCTGGTCAGTCCTGCCTTCAAAGCAGCCACGAACAGTGTTTTGGGCTATGCCAAACTCTTGCTCGATGGGATACACTATCTCACACCACACTTCTTCCCTATTCTGGCTTACGATAGCCTGCGTGCTGGTCCCATCACATTGTTAAAAGCAACAAAGGAGATTATCGCGCTTGACGTGAGTGAAGAGATTCAGCGCATCACTGAACCTGTTCTGCTTATATGGGGTGAAAACGACACACTCGTCCCACCATCGCTTGGACATATACTACGCTCAGAACTGCCTAACGCTCGTCTGCTCACACTCAAACACGCTGCCCATGTCGCCATGTTCGACCAGCCACACACATTCAATGCCGCCGTCTACGCATTTTTACATGGAGAGGCGGTCGGGGAATGAGTGCTTGTCTATATTTTTATATGTCTTATGAAAAGCGGTAGGGGCACAATTCATTGCGCCCAAAGATGGGGGTGGTGGGGCAAACGTCCCCGCAACGCCT
>CAXTWV010000133.1:5082-10747 GCA_964248005.1 uncultured Ktedonobacteraceae bacterium
CCCCCGCGCCCCCCCCCCCCCCCCCCCCCCCCCCCCTTGGTGTGCTAAAACTACCCCCCCCCCTACCGGTATGAATTCCCGCATGTGGTTGTCAAAGTTCATCAGGCGGTGTATCTGCTCTATATACTATAATCATAGTAGCCTATGTAGGAGGTACAATTTGTAATGTCTTCGCCAGTGTGCTAGGGAACACCATCAACAAATACCCGTTTTGCTTAATCAGCCGTTAGACAATCCTATTTGTTCACGGTTGTATCTGATTGTTCCCTTTTCCTCGCACACATAGGAGCGAAGATCATGCATTCATCTTACAAACAAGAGCGGTTACGTCAACTGCTCAAAGAACAATATACGTCTCTACAACAGTCATTCCCCATAGATAGACAACATACCTTGCTTGCCCTTATTCGCGCTAGCAACAGGCACTATCTTGAAACGCAGCATCATAACGACTCGTATCATGGTTTGCAGAAAGCACTCTCCTCGTGCTTTTCAACAGAGAACATCAAAGTAAATACATCAACTGATACACTTGCTACATGGGCCGACTCCATCCTGCAAACATGTACACGCCTTGCTGAGATAGAACGTATTCTTGGCTATTGCGATAACGGCTTCATGCATATGCAGCAAGGCCACGATGCCGATTACAATGTCTGGGTTGCCAGTAAAAAAATGCCCACCGAGTGGCGTGAACATGAGGACCTTGTATGGTTGACAAACTTTCTTAAACAGACCCATGCTCCTGAAATGCACGCGCTACTCACTGAGAAAGTACACATCCAACAGCAACTTGCAGATTTTGCAACACAGTGGAATGAACAAGCGTCCACTCTATATCAGACGACGCGAACAATTGACGATTACTATCATCGTCTTGGTGCGCTATACGTAAAGAGCATGCCAGCTTCTACCACGTATCCCGACTCTACACGCATTGGAGGCTGTCCATTTGCGGTCTATCGGGATGTGCTTGGGATGCTCATTGGTTTAGCCTTGAAACACGTTGATATCTATAATGACCGATGTATCACGTCCTCGTCGGTAACCGAATCCCCTGTAGGGACCGATGTATCATGTCCTCTTGGCCTCTTGGTTGCCGACGAGGACGTGATACATCGGTCCCTACCTAACGATGCGTTGCTGATAGAAACACTTGCGACAACGCTTGCACTGGACCACGCAACAGTGCGTCTCGCGTTAGATGCATACACACTCGATGCTGAGAATGTTTTATATCACGCTTCGACAACAGAGGTACCTGGGCCTCCGCTTATCCGTCTCGATGAGCAACATCGTGGTGTATCACTTGTAGGCTTGCTTACCTATCCACTCTTTTTTCTTACACGTGAGTTGAAGCGGAAATACGCCTCTGAATATCACACGGCCTCGCAGGTACGCGAGGAGATATTTCGGCAGGATGTATACGCGCTATTCGCCGATAAACGCTTTGTCAAAAGTGCTGGACATGTGGAATTGCGAGGCACAAAGGGCACACTCACAACGGATGTAGATGCATTGATTTTTGATCGCAAAACGGGAGCCTTAGCCCTGTTTGAACTCAAGTCGCAAGACCCCTTCGTCTACTCACCACAAGAGCGTATACGGCAGCGTGATTACTTTTATGGTGCGAGCAAGCAAGTAGTTGCCTCTAGCGAATGGGTAAAGCGCAACGGAGCGAACGCACTCCTGAGCCGTCTTGACTCGACACAGGTCAAGCGACTCAAAGCGCAAAATGTCTACATCTTTGTGCTAGGACGCTACCTTGCGCACTTCTTTGATGGTCCGCCATTCGATACGCGTGCGGCATGGGGAACATGGTCACAAGTCCTACGCCTCGCACAAGGGAAGCCATTTGGAGCCAACGATGCGAACCCTATTCAATCACTACATAACAAACTGATGAAAGGCACTCCTTTAGCGTTAGCTGACAAATCTCTCGCTATTCAGGAGGTTGAAATCGGGAACGCGTATATCCATGTGTATCCCTCATTTGAAGCGTATCGAAATAGCAAATAACAAGTTGTGTATAGATGGCAAATGCTAGACATTTGCCATCTATACACAACTTGTTATTTGACTCCCGACATTTCTTCCATGAATTGAATCATGACCGAGAAGTCCTTGTCGTATCCTTGTGCGAGGGCCGCGGCATACATCTGTTCGGCAGCGGCGGTCGCTGGCATCGAAACGGACAGTTCGGCGGCGAGGCGCATGATGAGACTGAAGTCTTTGCGCATGGTCGCAAGCGCGAAGTTTACGGGATAGTCTTTGTGTTCCGCGTTGGCAAGTTTCGCTTTATGAGCGGGTGCGATAACTGTGGTCTGGCCTAACACATCCAACAATTGTTTCCTATCCAGTCCCGCTTTTTCGCCTAACGTGATAGCCTCGGCAAGTGCTTGTAACTCAAGTCCGAGCATCGTATTCACGACCATCTTCATTGTGGTTCCCTTGCCGCTCTCGCCCATGTAGAAGCTGTTTTTGCTCAGTGCCTCAAGAATTGGTTTACACTGTTGATACGTGGACTCTTCGCCACCGACAAAGTAAACAAGGCTTCCCTCTTGCACCTGTGGCGTACTGCCGGATACAGCCGCGTCGAGTACGGCGACACCATGTTCTTTTGCTACTTGAAAGAGATGGCGCGAGGTTTCAGGCGAAACCGTACTCATATCAATCAGGATTGTATGCTGCGATTTCACACCTGCAAGCACGCCATCGTCACCATACATGACGTCATCTAACGCATGATTGTCTGTTACCATCGAAATAACAACATCTACCTGCTCGCCAAGGTCCTTTGGAGTATTGACTGCTGTAGCACCCTTCTGCGCTACTTCTTGTGCCTTCTCTTTAGTACGATCATAGACGCTAAGTGTATAACCATGTTGCATCAAACGCTCTACCATCAAACTGCCCATATGCCCTAACCCAAGAAAGCCAATACGCGGCTTTGTAGATGTGGTCATGATAAGTCTCCTTTATACGCTAGTTTTTTAGATTGCCACCTTTAGACACGTGTAGGAGGAGGACAGCGTGACAGAGAATGTTATAATGAAAGAGCTTGAAGTCTTTATCTCATCCATAGGATTATATATGTTTCAATCACTTCCTCTCTTCGCCCTTATCCTCATTTTTATTGGTGGTGCTATCGCAGTATGGATCGCTGGTATTCAGCTTTCCAACACGACTGATGTGCTCTCTTCTCGTCTAGGGCTTGGTCAGGCACTTGGCGGTCTGCTGTTTCTTGCCATTGCCACAAACCTGCCGGAGATTGCGATTACGGCGACGGCTGGTCTTGCGCACAATCTTGGTATCGCCATCGGCAACATTCTGGGTGGCATCGGCATCCAGACAGTTGTGCTTGTGATCTTGGATGTGTTCGGCCTGCGAGGAAAAGCGGCTTTGAGCTATCGTTCGGCCTCCTTGCAGCTTGTACTAGAGGGTGTGCTGGTCGTTGCCGTGCTGGTTATTGCTATTATGGGTACACAACTTCCAAGTTCACTGATCTTCGCACGGCTGGCACCAGGGGATGTATTGATTTTGCTTACGTGGCTTGTTGGCATATGGCTTGTCGGCAAAGCACGTACTGGTCTGCCGTGGCAGGAAAAGGGGTATGCACCCGACGCGGCTCGTCTTGATAAAAAGAAAAATAGTCAGAGTAAGACGGACAAGTTGAGCACGACACGCGTTGTGCTCGTGTTTGCTGTTGCCTCGCTTGTAACGCTTCTAGCAGGTGTTGTTTTAGAGGAAAGTGGCAATGCTATTGCGACCCATATAGGGCTAAGTGGCGTTATCTTTGGAGCTACCATCCTGGCTGCGACAACCTCATTGCCGGAACTGTCAACGGGGCTGGCGTCGGTGAAACTTGGCGATTACGCACTTGCGTTTAGTGATATCTTTGGTGGCAATGCGTTCTTACCTGTGCTTTTCCTGCTTGCGACATTACTTTCAGGCCAATCGGCATTGCCACAAGCGAAGAACAGCGATATCTATCTCGCCAGTCTTGGTATTCTGCTCACGGCTGTCTATATCTACGGCCTCATCTTTCGCCCAAAGCGTCAAATCTTGAACATGGGTATCGACTCGTTTGTCGTGCTTATCGTATATATCATTGGCACGATTGGGTTGTTTGCTATAGTACGGTGATCGTAAATTCGTCTCTATTGCGGAACCTCAACATATACCTTGCCATCCTCTATTTTTGTGTTCAGGCGTGGCAAGGGTGGCAAGCCGAATTTATAGTTCAGGCGAATGTGTGTCCCATCCTCCGCGAAGAGTGCGGTATGACAGGGACAATGGAAACGGCGGTCGGCGTCTTGCCACTGTACAATACAGCCCATGTGTGTGCAGGTGGCTGAAAGCGCGACGATCTGCTCTCCCAGTGTCGCGTCGCTTTCACGAAGCACATAGCCAACAAGTGCATCCGTCGTGAAGCGTACCGCCCCTTTTCCTAGTGCCACAACTGTAGTTACAAAGTGCCATGTTGTAGGAATGGTGGTGCTAATTTCCAGATGCGTGTTTGGCGACGGTGTAGGAATGGTCGCCTTGTCGTGAGGGGTTGCATTTTGCTCTATGAGGTGTGCTGTGCCTGCTCCAATCACAAGTGAAGCGGCAGCAACAGCTCCACCAGTGAGGAGGCCACGCCGCGAAAAGAAACGCGCTGGTTTCGTTATCCCTATTTTCTTGATAGGCTCAGGCTCTGATACCGGTATTGTCGGCGTATTTTGTTCTTGTGGTGTAGTTGGAGATGGGTGTGCATCCTCTCGTGCATTCAGAAGCTGTGCCTTTAATTGCTCAGCAAAGGCGATGCGCGGCTCCACATTTTCAGGGGATGCAGAGCGAAAGAGGGCTGCCATCTGATAGATACGTGCTTGTTCTGGCGTCAGGTCCATAGGGGGCTGGGCATTCTTGCCAACCTGCAATTCCTCAATATAGCGTTCCAGTTCTACGTAGTCTTCAAATCGTTCCTGATCTTCGTCCGCCATGATTTCTCTCCGATGATGATACTAGAATTCAAGCCTATTGTATATCAGTTACGATGGGTTCAAGTTCTGCCGCACGCTTGAGTGCGCGAAACTGCAACACCTTGACATTCGCCTCACTTAAATTCAATTTCAAGGCCGTTTCCTTGATCGAAAGATTGAGCAAAAAGCGACAGGTCAGCACCTCTCGCTGATGTTCTGGCAAGAGGCGTAGGAGCGCATGCACTTTTTCGGTAGGGGTCATGCTTACTGATATCGGGTCAGCCTCCACAGGACCTTCCCAACCACTATCGAGGAGTTCTTCCAGTGAGCTGACCGAGAGACGATAGTAGCGCCGCCAGTAATCAGCAATTGTTGTATGTGCCACCTGAAAGAGCCATTTCTGCATACTTTGTTGTCCACGGTCCGTGTCAATGCCACGTGCCGCCTTCATAAATATATGTGCTGTCAGGTCCTCAGCCTCTTCGCGCACCCCTATTTTGCTGTACACATAGCGATAGACGATACCAAGATTTTCCTGGTAAAACGTCTGAAATTCCTGTTGCGTCTGTTCGGATGGATCGCGTGATATATTCACGTCGCTTCTCCCATGTGTAGGGACCGATTTATCACGTCCTTGTGGCAATTGACCCCCCCCAACGACGCGATAAAAAGGTGCCGACAAATTATTTAGTTAGACTGGT
>CAXTWV010000133.1:10757-12268 GCA_964248005.1 uncultured Ktedonobacteraceae bacterium
CCCTTGTCCGGGGCGCTGGGGCCCCCCCCCCCCCAACCCTCCCGCTAAAAAGGGGTCCCTACAATATCTTATGTGAGACTGGTTGTGGCTACAAACCATTTTCCGCCGACCCCTTGACCATTTGTTTGACCAACGGCGGAGTCACCCGCATATGTATAGAGAAAATGACCATTGTACTGAACCTGTGTACCATTCACATTTGTTGCCGTGGTAAGTTGTCCAGGCGCGGTACTTGTGAGTGTGACAGACCCTGTAGCGAGTAGTGGAGGCCAAGTACCTGTACATCCCGTTGTACACGCGGCTGTTGTTTTGGTATCAGGCGTAAAATAGTAGAGTGTCATGCCTTGTGCATTTGTCAAAATTGTTTCAGCTTTGCCATTGATCGTCGCTGTCTTTGTTTGAATTGTTGAAGCATTCGTAGTATTAGTACTTGTTGTCGGTGTTGCACCATACTTGCCTGTCGTCGTTGGTGTCGTACCTGTAGCACTGGTATCAGGTGTTGTGGTTGGGCTACTCGTGGCGTAAGAACTGGTCGAGGTGGTATTGGTAGTAGAGCCACAAGCCGCGAGTAGACAGGTCAGTACAATCAGGAAGCCAAGTGAGAAAAGCGTTTTTGCGTGTCGCATTGTATGTATGCTCCTTTGAAACAAGTTGTATTCGCATTCAAACATACATACGTTAGCAGGTTACAAAGAAACGGAGGAACATCTCCTTGCCTTTCAACAGGAGATTTTTAAGAGATGAAATATTTGTAGGGGTCTCATTCATTCCACCCTGTAGGCGATACACAATGTTAACAAGACATGAACTAGCGTTTCAACATTCCCCCGCATAGTCAATCGCCTACAGGGTGGAATGAATGAGACTCCTACCCAATCCTTCCAAAATAATTCACTGCCTGTATCAACTCAGCGAACGTATAGATGACATAATCAGGTGCAACGGCTTCAGAAGAGATGTTCGCTCCATTATATGAGACAAGAATAGCCTTCATCCCTACCTGCTGCGCACCCTGAATATCATGATACAGGTCATTGCCGAGGTAGAGAGCGTGTTCTGGTCGTACTTCTAACGCGGCAAGAGCCTTTTGAAAGAGACGCGGGTCGGGCTTGCGATACCCATAGTCGCCAGAGACAATGATTGGGTTGAAGTAGTTGAGTATGCCCACCGCACGTAATTCTGGTACGGCATACGCGCTTTGAGCATCCGAAACAACCGCCATCCGATAACGACCACGTAACTGTTCGAGCGTCTCTTGTACCTGTGGAAAGAGACGGAGCTTTTTACGGGCAATGCCTCGATGCAACTCTGCCAGGAAAAGAGGGAGTTGAGCCAGCTTTTCGGGAGGTAACGCACGCGTATAGTCGCTCCCAGTTTGCCGTAAAAATTCACGCCATACCGAAACGGCATCCCACTCAACAAATTTTTCGGTACTTGCCGCACGCTGCCTCTGCATGATCTGAAAGTACAGGTCGCGCACTTCCCCGCGATGCAGTGTAATGCCCTGATAC
>CAXTWV010000134.1:0-12208 GCA_964248005.1 uncultured Ktedonobacteraceae bacterium
TTTTTCCGCCTCTATTACTCCTGTGGCAAATACTCCCATATATTTCATACTATTCTCCCTTATATGGGTAGTGCAATTTCTTGTCGCCTTCCCAGCTGTCACGGATCCCAGGAGTAGAGAGGTCCCAATCAGGTCTATTTTTACGCGTGACTTCGCGTAAGTCTTGGCGCAAATCTTCAGGCGAGGGACGCCCCCAAAACCAGTAACCGTTGTAGATTTTATAGATGAGTAATCCTGGCTCTAGCACAATCGTGTGCGGAATCATCGGATTGTGGAAGGGATCGGTGTACTCCTGAATGTCGAGGTCCTGTTGTAACTTGCGCCCAGAGTCCGAGAGAAAAGGCCATTGCGCACCAACAGCATCGCGAAACTCGTTGCTTTCTAGGATGTTGTCGGTTGAAATAGTCACGATTTTGGTGTAAGCAACAGCAATTCTAGGATAGAATGCTGCTAACTCAAGATGCTGCTGGTGATCCTTTGGACAATAGTGTCCACGTGATAAAAGCAAAATCATAGGATCAATGCCCTGTAACTCGCTTAGTTTACGTCTAGTCTTTGTGTGGTCAGTTAGCTCGTAGTCAGGAAAATGAGCACCTGGAACAATATCAGCACGCATGAAAACCCTCCTTTTTTGACTTCACCGATGCATAACGTTACTGTGCTTCAGTAAAACGAGCATGCTATTAACCAGAACAATGAGTAGCATTGACGTATTCCTGGTAAATGGCTATGTATTCGTTATGAGAGCGTCAGCGTATAGAGCATAGAGCACACAAAGATAAAAACACGAAGGAGTTCATTATGAGCGAGGAACAACGAGGTCCTTTTAGCCACCTGGAAGAGGCAACCATTCGTGATTTGCAAGCAGCGATGGCTTCTGGTCAAATCACCTCTCAGCAACTGACGGAGATGTATGTAGCACGTATTACCGCACTTGACCAGAACGGCCCAACACTCAGATCGGTTATTGAAATCAATCCTGACGCACTCGCCATTGCGAAGGAGCTTGATGAGGAGCGTCAAACGCAAGGGATACGGAGTCCTCTACACGGTATACCTATTTTGTTGAAGGATAATATTGCAACATTAGACAAGATGCAGACAACAGCCGGTTCGCTTGCCCTTGTCGGTTCGCGTCCACCAAGTGATGCCTTTGTTGTACAAAAATTGCGGAAGGCCGGAGCTGTTTTGTTAGGCAAGGCCAACTTGAGCGAATGGGCCAATTGGCGGTCAACAACCTCATCAAGTGGATGGAGTGCGCGTGGAGGGCAGACACGCAACCCATACGTCCTTGACCGCACAGCTTGTGGCTCAAGTTCTGGCTCAGCCGTTGCCATTGCCGCCAACTTAGCGGCAGCCTCACTTGGGTCAGAGACGGATGGCTCAATCATCTGTCCCGCGACCTCTAATGGGCTTGTGGGTATCAAGCCAACAGTAGGACTTACCAGTAGAGCAGGAGTCATTCCTATCTCGCATAGTCAAGATACGGTCGGTCCCTTTGGGCGTACCGTGACTGATGCCGCCATTTTGCTAGGGGCAATTACGGGCGTGGATGTGCATGACGCGGTGACACAGGAAAGCACAGGCAAGTTTTACAATGACTATACGCAGTTTCTTGATGTACAAGGATTGCGTGGTGCGCGTATCGGCGTTGCACGTCAGACATACTTTGGCTATAATAGTAAGTCCGATGCCATTGCTGAGTCTGCTATCGAGGTCATGCGTTCACTTGGCGCGGAAATTATTGACCCGGCAAATATTCCTACCTCTGAACAAATGGCCTCCTCTGACGCAGAAGTAACAGTTCTTTTCCATGAGTTCAAGGCAGACCTGAATGCCTATCTTGCAACATTGACAGATACACCTATACGTTCGCTTGCCGATCTTATCACATTTAATGAGACACATGCAGCCGAAGAAATGCCTTACTTTGGACAAGAGCTGTTTATAAAGTCACAAGAGACAACCTCACTTGAGGACGCAAAATATATCGCAGCCCTCGCGGATAACCACCGTCTCGCACGTGAGGAAGGAATTGACGCCGTGATGAATGAGTACAACTTGGATGCTCTGGTTATGCCAAGTGGTGGTCCTTCCTGGTGTATTGACCTCATCACAGGCGATCATACGATAGGAGGTAGTGAGCAAGCGGCGGCCCTCGCTGGTTATCCATTGGTGAGCGTGCCAGCAGGCTTTACTTTTGACTTGCCTATTGGTATTACGTTTTTGGGTCGTGCTTATAGCGAGCCAACGCTCATAAAACTTGCCTATGCTTTCGAGCAAGCGACGAAAGTACGAAGGGTCCCGCAGTATCTGCCGACCACACCCAGGTTTTAAATATAGGAATGATGATGTCAATGCACAAAACAATCGGTGTACACCGATTGTTTTGTGCATTGACATCATCATTCCTATATGAATCATTATGTAGGGATATACTTCTGTATCGCTTTCTCGCACTCACCTTGTTCTCCTCTCTGCGATTTCGCTTAGATAATGCGAGGACATCATACTACCGTTGGTATCATTTAAAGATAGTGCGAGCTGATGCGCACGTTGTAGGTAATGTTCTGCTAATCCATAGAAGCCACGCATACAGAGAAACGCTGATAGGGTGTTCACGCCTCGCACAAACTCCATTTTCATCTCTTGCTCATAGGCCACATCTAACGCTGTCAAGATGTTGCCAGACTCTTGTCCGAGAGCACGATAGTCCTTTTCATGAGCAATGATATATTGCACAAAATACGTCACGAAACGCTGATGTGGTGTTGTATTATGCAAGGAGAGATGTGCATAATCAGCGATAGTCTGATGCATGGTGTAGCGATTTGAGCGTGTACACTCTAAAAGTCCTGCATCACACAGCTCAGCAAGAGCGGCTGCTGGAAGTGCTGATACCGCCAAAGCAGCTTCTTCTGAAAAACTCCTTGGCTTCGCAGGCAATACAGACAAGGCACGTAGGGCTTGGCGTGCTTCCTCACTCAGGCGTTGATCGCTAATGGCGATTACAGATTGCAGCGAGAGGGGTGCATCATACGCGAGACCAGTGTGATGGTCGAGAACACCGAGTGGTTTGCTCAGATGGAGACGCTCTTTTTCATCACTAAGTCGTTGAAGAGCTGTATGTAGACGACGCGGTTGTTTGTTATACGTTTGCGCACGCAAATAGCTCCCCATTAGAGTCAGCGCAAGGGGCAGACCACCAACAGAGTGTACAAGCTTTTGAAGCATAGACACTTCATACGTTACTCCCTCTGAGGCTAAACGTACCAAGAGCGCAATGCTCTCGTCCTCGTCTAATTCTGGTACGGTGATAGCTTTATGTGAAGTGAGAGCAAGAGGAGGCAGACGTGTGGTGAGCAAACAAGCACAGTTAGGCCCTCCAACGCTCAAAGCAAGCACATCTTCCAACGTCCAGGCATCATCAATGACCAATAACATACGCCGCGTACTAAGAGCAGCACGAATGTGCTCGACGAGAACTTTGTTGCTGTTGTTTTGATCTAACACTGTAGCATCAATGCCCAGGAGGGTTGCCCAGCGACTCAAGTGGCCCGTTACCTGTGGGCGCGGTCCTAACCCTGCCCACAAGATACCATCACTAAACCACGCGCGTACCTCTTTATCGTGTATGAGTTGTACAGCTAGTGTTGTTTTACCTACCCCTGGCAAGCCATTGAGACCAATGATTGGACTTTGTTCACTTCCACACAGTTGTTGTTTCAGCCGAGCCATGAGTGCTTCACGCCCCACAAACACTGTACTTCCTCCCGGTTGAAGAGGAATAGCATGATCGTAGAGAGCCAAAGGAGGATAAAGCGTGTGAAGAATTTCTGCCTGATCGTGACTCCCTATCTCCTCTCCTAGCAGGCCCAGTTCACGTACACTCTTCCCGAAAAGAGTACAGAGTTTCTCGCGGAAGTGAGGATAGGGTAACGAGAGGCCACGTTCCCAACGTCCTACCGTTGTCGGATCAATGCCGAGTTCCATTGCGACTTTTGCTTGCGACCATCCACGTAGTTCGCGTTCGCGTTTCAAGCGTGTATTCGCTTTTGGCTTCATAACAAGCTCCACATTAGCTAGTATGCTATCCCATAGTTGCTGCTTAGTTGTTGTTTGTTTGCCATTGTACCAGATAGCATATGTCATGCACACTCTACCTGATACGACTTACTCATAAAGAAAACGGATTGCGATATACTGATTGACGCATGAGACGATGACGACCTAATGGATGGAGAACACACGATGATAGCGAAAGTGATTTGACGAATATACAAGAGCAGTTTCCTACTGTTAAGGTACTGCAAAAACCATTTCATTTGAACGATCTGCGGATTGCTATCGAAATATAGGTTGTTTTTGGAGTAAGATTATCGCATAATTTTGGTAACACTTCTCGATTACAAGCAAACGAACGAGATGTCGAAGGAGTAATTGTGATAATCGAACCAAACACCTCAGCTCACTCAAATGCAGAAGCACGCATCGATGCGTTACTTCATGCATTGACAATGGAAGAAAAGGCGTCACTGCTAGCGGGGGCAAGTACATGGTCTACTGCCTCTATCGAGCGGCTTGGCATACCAGCAATCAAGGTCTCCGACGGTCCAAACGGGGCGCGTGGGGCAGGAAATTTCGCAGGGGGCACTGTAACCTCTGCGTGCTTTCCAGCCGGTATTGCTCTTGCAGCTACCTGGAATCCTGAGCTAATAGAGCAGGTTGGGCAGGCACTGGGTGAAGAAGCTCAGACAAAGGGAGCACAGATGCTGCTTGCTCCCACCGTCAACATGCATCGCTCACCACTGAACGGGCGCAACTTTGAGTGTTATTCCGAAGATCCCTATCTTACAGCACGTATCGCTGTGGCATACATCCGTGGTCTACAAAGCCGCAATGTTGGGGCAACGGTCAAACATTTTGTATGTAATGACTCTGAATTTGAGCGCAACTCGATCAGTTCAGAAGTCAATGAGCGTGCGCTGCGCGAACTTTATTTACCGCCATTTCAAGCTTCCGTGCAGGAGGCCAAAACATGGGGCGTCATGTCGTCATACAACAAAATAAATGGTGTCTTTGCCAGTGAAAATGCGACAACTCTGCGTACTATCCTTAAACAGGAGTGGGGGTTCGATGGTATCGTCATGTCCGACTGGTTTGGGACAAAAAGCACCGCCGCCTCTATCAATAATGGGTTGGATTTGGAAATGCCGGGACCGGCCATCTGGCGAACGGTTCCACAGATAGTAGAAGGCATACGAACGGGCGAGATTCGGCAAGAGGCTGTGGATGAAGCGGCTCGTCGCATTCTGCGGCTCGTCATGCGTTCAGGCGCGTTTGAGCATCCCGCAACACAGCCGGAACAAGCTGTTGATCGACCTGAACATCGCACTCTGATACGCACAACAGGTGCCGAAAGTATTGTTCTACTAAAAAACGAAAACAACATTTTACCGTTACAGAAAGATACATTGAAGACGCTCGCCATCATCGGCCCAAACGCGAAAACGGCACAGATTATGGGTGGCGGAAGTGCGCAGGTCAACGCACATTATGCGATTACGCCTTACGCAGGCATCGCGGCATACGTAGGGGATGCGATCCAGCTTGGCTACGAGATTGGTTGCACAAACCACAAGATGTTGCCGCGCCTTGATACCAGTTTGCTCTCACCCGAAGGAAACAAGTTGTTTTCGCTTGACTACTACAATTCTCGCGACCTCACGGGCGATGTTGTCTATCAAGCGACGACAAATATAACAGATCAGATTTGGATGGGTGCTATTGCTCCTGGCGTACACATGGATAACTTCTCGGTTCGCCTCACAGGTACTCTTATTCCACAAGAGAGCGGTCCGCATAGCTTCGGCTTAACAAGTGCTGGTCTAAGTCGTCTCTTCATTGATGGACGAGAAGTGATAGACAACTGGACACAGCAGACACACGGCGATACCTTCTTTGGCATGGGAAGCACAGATGTTAGAGCACAAGTAGAAATGATGGCAGGACAGTCCTACAAACTGACGCTTGAATATAGCAGTCAGAACAGCGTGATGCTCACTGGATTTCGTCTGGGGTATCTTCCTCCCATAGCAGAAGACGCCATCGAGCGTGCAGTCGCATTGGCAGCCCGTTCAGATGCGGCCTTGCTCTTCGTAGGACTCAACGGAGACTGGGAAGGTGAGAGTCATGATCGACCAGATATGGAACTCGTAGGCGAACAGGTGACACTCATCGAACGCGTCGTAGCCGCTAATCCAAAAACTGTCGTGGTCCTGCAAACCGGTTCGCCTGTTACGATGCCGTGGCTGGATAAGGTTGCAGGAGTTATTCAGGCGTGGTACCCAGGGCAAGAGTGTGGGAATGCTATCGCTGATGTACTCTTTGGTGTTGTGAACCCATCAGGTAAACTCTCACAGACCTTTCCAATGCGGTTGGAGGATAATCCAGCCTATATCAACTATCCAGGCGAAAATGGTCGTGTACATTATGGCGAGGGCATCTTTATAGGCTATCGCTACTACGAAAAGAAACAGGTAGCACCGCTCTTTCCGTTTGGCTTTGGTCTCTCGTACACCAGTTTTGCGTATAGCAACATACAAGTACATCCATCGGCTAACAGTGCTGACGAAGTGGTCACAGTTCATGTAGACATAACCAACACTGGTCAATTAGCGGGTAAAGAGGTAGTACAAGTCTATGTGCATGATAGACAGAGCACGTTATCGAGACCAACAAAAGAGTTGAAACGCTTCGCGAAGATTGCTTTAGCACCAGGAGAAACGCAAACTGTTTCATTTCCGCTTGACCACGCTGCATTAGCGTATTGGGACGATGCGCAACATGCATGGGTAGCGGAGGCAGGTGAGTTCGAGGTGCTTGTAGGAAGTTCGTCACAAGATATTCGTGTACGAGAGGCGTTCGAGTTGTCGAAAACGGTTGTCTTCGGCGGCCCTGCAAAACGTCGGTAGGGGCAGCAATTCATTGCGCCCAAAGATGGGCTGCGGAAGGGCAACGCGTCGGCAATGATTCTCTTCTTCAACGTGGACCCTACCCGACCCATCTTTGGGCGCAATGAATTGCTGCCCCTACCGAGCTATTATCACATCGAGATGTGTCCATCGTTCACGCAAAAGGCTTGCAAGCGTGCGTAGACCCCATAATTCGCTTGTTTTGTGCCCGACAATGGCTACTGTCATTCCTGTTTCATGAACGGCTACTCGTGCTGGTTGACGAAACTGTCCTGTAACATAGAGATGAGCACCTTGTTCAGCGGCTTCACGAATAGTGCTATCCGTCATTGCACCAACGACAGCGATTCGGCTTATGGTTTCACGAGTGTTGTTTTCAACAACGGGAGGTATTCCGAATAGTTCAGTAAGCGTTTCGAGAAAGTCAAGAGTTGATGTCACAGGGATATCGCCAAGCATACCAAGGGGTAGGCCCTCTTTATAGGCAATGGGAACGAGATGCGTCATTTGTAAGACATTGGCTAAGCGAGGGTTCATCCCTACTGTCAGTGTGAGATCGAAGGCAAGGTGATATGCCAGGATACCAACATCATCGGGCAACGTTTGCATATCGAGATGCCATGGGCGATGCAAAAAGAGCGCGTCCAGGTTCTTTTGCCTGACCCATGTCTCTATTCCTGTCCACGGTTCAAGGGCAAGACCGATACGTTTCACGTTGCGTTCGGAAGGACGGTAGATGCCGTATTGATCGTTAGGAATATTGGCAGTTCCAAGATAGCCATCAAGATAGGCTGCAAGAGCGTGTAGAGAAGTGTTCATCATCACAGATTCTAACGCAAATCACTGATAAAAGCAAAGGTGCTATTTGGTGGTATACTGCATTCACGGTGAAATGGTGATGCGCTTTCTACATTTTCAAAGACGAAGGGGAGCAATCAGAATGGCGACTGAACAGATACCAGAGTTAGACAATTTCTTTGCCACCATGCAAGACCCATACCCAACGTACTCTTACTTACAAGAACATGAGCCTGTCCGATGGAACCCTATGTTTAATTGCTTCATGGTCACGAAGTATGATGATGTGAACATGGTCTTCTCTGATGCGAAACGTTTTTCCTCGGACATTTGGTCAGAGGTACCTGAGCGCATTGGATTTACAGGCGAGGACGACACAAGTCGATATCTCAAACAGATTCTTCCCTTTCTGGCCTACAACTTACAGGGCATGGACCCTCCAGGGCATACACGCCAGCGCACATTAATGACAAAAACATTCACGCCACGTATGTTAGAGTCATTCCGCCCAACTATTCAGCGTACTGTGGATGAACTGATTGATTCGAGAATAGCCGAAGGCAAGATGGACCTCGTAGCGGATGTAGCATATCCACTTCCTTCTAACGTCATCCTGGATTTGCTAGGTATTCCGAGGAGTGGGCGACCATATATCAAGGCCAGTTCTGATGCAATTAATGAATTTGTGACCACGCTGCTGTTCTTAGGTGGCTCGAATTGGCAGAAATTGGCTGGGATTTTCTCTGAAGTCACAACGTATCTCAAGAGTTTGATAGCGGAACGACGCAAACACCCGACGGAGGACCTGTTGACCAAGATGGTGCAGGCTGAAGAAAACGGCGACATGCTGAGCGAAGATGAGATCGTGATTGCCACGAATTTTCTGCTGTTCGCGGGCCATGAAACCACAGCGAACTTGATTGCCGTTGGGATGTACTATCTCATGCAAAACCCTGAACAGATGGAACAATTGCGTGCGAATCCCGCGAAGATGCCGAACGCAGTAGAGGAACTGCTGCGCTACGTGAGTCCAGTTCACACGCTTGGTCGCGTCACAACGCAAGATGTGACCATTCGGGGCGTTGAGATTCCTAAAGGGACGAGTATCAATGTCCTGGTTGGTGCAGCAAACCGTGATCCCGAAAAGTTTCCCGATCCTGAGAAACTAGACATTAATCGTCTCGCGGTACGTTCTTTGGGCTTTGGCTATGGCATTCACTTTTGCATTGGTGCGGCACTCGCACGCATGGAAGGGCAAGTTGCGTTCGAGACACTCCTTAAGCGATTACCAAATATTCGACTCGATGGAGAAACACCAGAATTTCGGCCCAATTATGCATTGCGCGGCCTTGTTGCTCTCCCCGTGAAGTTTGATAGCGGGAAGGTCGTTAGTTGAAATACATAATCGGGTTGGTAAGTAATAGGTTACTTACCAACCCGATTATGTATTTCAACTAACGACCTTTGTAGCCGGAACCTTTGTTATCACGCAAAATACCCTCTACCTCTTGATCGCGTCCGTCGGGACGAACCACGACAACCGCACTCCCTTTGGCGAATGCATCGCTGTAATATTGAAATTCCTCCGCGCTCACGCCCATATTTTGCAGCATGGTGTTTAGATCACTCTGGCTCTCATCTTGCCTCTCATTTGGAAAGACGAGCATTGCCTTGATACTGTCGAGAAAGTTCTCCTCGGTGTATTGCTTCGAGTAGCGAATCTGGTCACTCGTGAAGTTCGCATCGTGGAGTGCTTCTACAGCTTGCTCGGCATCATCGGTGCTATCAAATGTTGCCATCGCAATACTCTCATGCGTTGGATTGTTTGACATGTTTTTCTCCCTCTACGGTTTCATTGTTCTCGTGTTGATATAGAGAAAAAACTCTCTATCTATAGGCACGTTTGATGAGATAGAATCGTGTCACTA
This sequence comes from uncultured Ktedonobacteraceae bacterium, assembly GCA_964248005.1. Taxonomy (GTDB): domain Bacteria; phylum Chloroflexota; class Ktedonobacteria; order Ktedonobacterales; family Ktedonobacteraceae; genus JBBQVS01. The sequence continues at coordinate 9,701 of CAXTWV010000134.1, forward strand.
TTCCGTTTTCGACAGCATTTTTACACCTGTACATTAAGCTGCTACAACGGCGGTTACACCGTTTAGTGTTCCGACATACACATGATTGTTAAAAAGGGTTGGAGTTGCGAAGCGTGATATTTGACCGACCGCCACAGTAGCGCGTGTCTTACCAGTGGCACTATCAAGCGCATAAAGGGTGCCATCACCACTAAGGCTGTAGACTGTTTGACCACCAACGACTGGTGAACCTGTAATTTGACTGGGTGCTTGCCAACCTAGGGTAAGCTGACCTCGGCTATTCAGCAAGAGTTGACGTAGGCCAGATGTACAGGGAACAAAGATTTGAGAACCTGTTGTAGCAGCTCCACCATAAGAATGACAGACGGTTAGTACTTGTGCTTGTCCATTTACACCACCAAGTGCGTTTGCATGTAGGAGATAGCCAAGCCCCGATTTTCCATCGGCATAGATCAAGTTGTTCGGCAGTAGCAATGGTCCTGTTGAACCAAGATCAGCATCCTCTCCGTTCTCTTGTTGCCAATGTTGTGGCGCGAAACCGTCTTCGAGTTTGAGTGTCGGCGAGAGACGCAGGATGGAGTCGCTGTGATCCCAATTCCCTTGCGTTGTTGCGCCATTCCCTACGGCAACAAAGAGATGTCCAGCAGCATTAATTGCAGGGCCTGATGATGCCCATATGCCGCCCTCACGCGGAGTTGGCACTTCAAATGAGAGTAATGGACCATTGCCATCCGTCTGACTGGCAACAACCCAACCATGATAATTACCACAGTCACCCGCGAGCCCACCATAAGCGATATACACCCTGTTGCCAAATAAGGCTAGGGCCGCACGTTGTTGATGAGGCGCGATTTCTATACCCTGCGGATCGGCAACACGGCGGACCTTTACTTGACCAGTCTTCGCATCAAGTCCAACGAGAATATGCGCGGGACCAGTTATTTCAGCAACGGCAAATATCAGACCAGTTGCAGGGTCATAGACAGGTGTCCCAGTGATACCAAGCGGGAAAACATTGCCACAAGGTAGGTCTGCTTGTACAACAGGAGTACCAACATTGGTATGCCACACTATCTGTCCCGTTTGGGCATTGAGAGCATACAAGGTATCGTTTTCAGTCGCGACAAGGATATGTCCACCAACCGCTAATGGTTCACCATAGACAGCACCATCCAACTTCGTATTCCACGACGATGTGAGGTGTTGTGCATTTGGCATAGTCGTAAGATTACCAGCACGAGTATTGTCACGATGATAGGTGGTCCAATCGGTACTGCTTTGAGATGTGGCTTTAGCCAATGTCGGGCTGGGAGTTAGAGCCAAAGGAGTAACTTGTGCAGGTTGTGAGCCAGAAGTCATGGGATTGCTACATCCTGTTAGGAGTAGTAAGGCAAGTACGGTACCAATAGTAAGAGAACGTTTATAATTCGCTGCACGCAGAAAAGCACGAGAAAAATAGACGCGGATACGTAGTATCATAGTAAGCAAAGCAAAAACAGGGAACATCCTTCACTCCTCTTTATTTCAGAACTTGTAATCTCTATGTATTATCACATACGAATCGTCCAAAAAGGTGACACTGCAAAATTTGCTCAAGAAATGCTTGACATTATTTCGTGGGTGAGGTATAGTATCCAAGCCGCTAAAACAAGACAATCACACGGTCATGTATTGATGAATGTGCTCCTGTCTTTCGGGCAATCGCCACGCTAATGTGGCTCCTCAAAGGAACCCTTCTTCCGAGAGCAAAACAACCGCAATGCGGTTTCTTGTGGCCTTTTTGACCAGAAGAGATCGTGTATGTGTTTCTTGCACTCAGGCGAAAGCAAAGAAGCAACGACTTTTGAGGGTCAAGCAAAAGTCCTTGGAAAAAGGCTTGACAAAGCACTAGCGATATGCGATACTACATCTACAGTCAAGTAGCGAGCGAAACGCTCGAAGTACTTGCACACACGCACCTTGACAATTGAAGAGTGGAAAGCAGAACAGAACAAAACAGGTAAGTGAACAAGCAAACAAGAGAACAAACATAGATGCGTTCACACAGTTTCTGTCAATCAAAACATGTATAGATCAACCCTGACCTATACATGAACAATGAGTTTCCGCGAACAGCCAAATGCAACAGTAACAACGACAGCAGTTTGGCCTGGATTGCAACTCAACACACAGATGCATTTTTCATCGGTTTCGATCGATGACAACATACACCATGAATGGCGAGTTTGATCCTGGCTCAGGATAAACGCTGGCGGCGTGCCTAACACATGCAAGTCGAACGCACTACGCAAGTAGTGAGTGGCGGACGGGTGAGTAACACGTGGGTACCTACCTTGAGGTGAGGAATACCACCGAGAAATCGGTGACAAGACCGCATACGTTCGCAAGAGCAAAGTTTCGTAAGAGACGCCACAAGATGGGCCTGCGCCTGATTAGCTGGTTGGTGAGGTAACAGCTTACCAAGGCAACGATCAGTAGCTGGTCTGAGAGGATGATCAGCCACACTGG
>CAXTWV010000135.1:0-12157 GCA_964248005.1 uncultured Ktedonobacteraceae bacterium
TTCTTTGAAGTGTTTTTTTTAGCGTGAGGGGGGCTGACAAGACTTGCGCTTAATCAATTGCGTGGGCAACAATACACGTGTCATTTCCAATTCTTCTTCATTAATCAAGCGCAGGAGCATCGTTGCCGCAGTACGTCCAAGTTCTAAGCGAGGCGCATGTATAGTAGTCAGGGGGGGATTCATGATTTGAGCGTAGGGAAGATTGTCAAAACCGATCACACTCATGTCGTCGGGCACACTCATGCCCACTTCATGGAGTGCTCGGTAGACGCCAACCGCTTGGCGATCATTGCCTGCGAAGATTGCAGTGGGTGGCTCCGGTAATGCCAGTAATGCTTTGGTCGCTGTATAGCCATCATCCTCGGTGAAGTTTCCAGGACATTGTAATTGTGGATCAATTGGCAGGTTCGCCATTTCCAAGGCTGCACGGTACGCTGCGAAACGCTTAATAGCATCTCGCGCTAACACTGTCTTGCCAATATAAGCAATTCGTTTGTGTCCAAGGCTGATGAGATATGTGGTCGCATCAAACCCTCCTTCCCAACTAGTGACCATCACCGAGGGTATCGTGGGATGCGGACCACCCTGATGATGAATGAGCACAAAGGGTACGCCTGAGCGTTCGAGATGCTCTATGGCCTCTTCGGAAGGAAGAACAATCAAGATACCATCTGTGGAGCGATCAGTGACTGTATCGATCCATTGAACCTCCTCTTCAGCTTGGTAGTGTGTTGAGGTTAGCACCATACGCACTCCAGCCTCACTCAATATCCGAGAGGCTCCCTCTAAAATGGGCAGAAAGTATTCGTCATCCAGACGCGGCAAAATCAGGTCTATCAGCCCAGTTTTCCCTTTTCGTAAAGCACGGGCTGCGCGATTACGCACAAAACGATGTTCCTCAATTACCTGCTCAATCCTTTCACGAGTAGGTTGAGCCACGTCCGCACGCCCGTTCAAAACCTTTGAGACAGTCGGAACTGAGACCCCCGCAATCTGCGCGATCTGTGCAATGGTTGGGCGTCCGTCCATTTTGTGCCTCTTTGCCATCTCCTCATCCTCTCAAGATTAGTCCGAAAAGTTTCGGCTTATTATAACACATGTATAGACAAAAAACGGTATTTGTTGTGTTTTTCGACGATTAAAATAGAACCCTTTCAGGTATCCTACTTGACAATAGTAAGGAAAATGAGTTACCTTTAAAGACAGTCGATATCAATTCCGAAAAGTATCGAGATGAGCAGGAATTTCTTATACGAGCTATTGTACGAAATAACTCTCGTATATCGAAATTCTTGGAAACACGACTAGTGTTCTCTTTCAGCATCTGGTCAAACTCTTCTACTTCAACGTACTAGATGTAAGAGAGAAAAAGGAGATGTTATGGATGCACATTCTCATGGTGCTATGAAGCACCGGAAACTCGTTCAACGACTGATCGGGTTAATCATGCTCCTCTGCTGTATTGTCGGACTCTTCGCAACCACCCAGCTATTTAAGCCTTCTCTTGCTCATGCAGATGCACAAAGCAAGCAGACGATCAACAAAGGCACAAGTGGTGCCTCCAACGCGCTGACGGCTCCGTTGGCGTCTTCCGGTCAACCCAACTTCGGTCCGAACGTCTATATCTTCAATTCTGGTATGTCACAAAGCCAGATTCAGGCAACGGTGAACTCTGTGGCAAACCAACAGATATCCAACCAATTCGGACCTCAGCGTTACGCACTCCTATTTGAGCCAGGCACCTATGGGTCGAGTACCGCGCCTCTCAGGTTTCAAGTCGGCTACTACACTACTGTCGCGGGTCTCGGCCTCTCGCCGAACGATGTCGTCATCAATGGGTCTATTGATGTCTACAACCAGTGCCTCGGCACCAACAATTGTATTGCACTCGATAATTTCTGGCGGTCATTGTCGAACCTGACCATCAACGTGACTACTCCGAACGCGGGCTGCTACAGTGCCGAATTCTGGGCAGTGTCACAGGCCGCGCCGATGCGTCGAGTCCACGTGAACGGGCCTACAACTCTTATGGACTATTGCACCTCTCCATCATTCGCCAGCGGAGGCTTCATCGCCGATTCAGCGTTTGATGCTGCCGTGACCAACGGCTCACAGCAGCAGTTCATAGTTAGAAATAGTAAGCTTACTAGCTGGAGCAATGGCGTCTGGAATCAAGTATTCTCAGGTGTTGTGGGTGCTCCTGCTCAATGTTTCCCCGCTCAGAAGTCGTGCGGTGGCCCATATACTACTCTTCCGACAAGTCCAGTGACACGAGAGGCACCGTATCTATACACGGACGCCAATGGGCACGACGCGGTCTTTGTGCCTTCAGTGCAACGCAACTCCGTAGGTACGTCATGGGCCAGTGGCGCGACACCAGGCTCGTCCATTCCAATCGAGAAGTTCTTCATTGCCCAGCCAACGGATTCCGCTGTGACAATCAATCGTGCATTATTGTCCGGCAAGAGCCTCATCTTGACCCCTGGCATTTATAACTTAAATCTGAGCATTTTGATCACACGCCCTGACACGATAGTACTCGGTCTCGGTTTCCCAACACTGATTCCTCAAAACGGAATTGTGCCAATGGTTGTTGCAGGTGTGAAGGGTGTCTCGCTGTCAGGGCTACTCTTCGATGCAGGCACAACGAATTCTCCGGCATTACTGCTGGTTGGAGTCGGTCACATAAGCGACAGTGACACCTCCGATCCGATAGCACTTCAAGATGTGTTCTTCCGTATTGGTGGTGCAGAGCCAGGGAAAGCGACGACGAGTCTGGTCGTCAACAGCAATAATGTTATTCTCGATGACATCTGGGCGTGGCGTGCCGATCACGGGAATGGTGTGGGTTGGACGAGTAACACTGCCGACACTGGCGTCATTGTCACCGGAAATAATGTGACAGCATATGGCCTTTTCGTCGAACACTATCAGAAATACGAAGTAATCTGGAGTGGAAATGGCGGTACGGACATCTTCTTCCAGAACGAAATGCCTTACGACCCACCGAGTCAGGCGGCATGGATGGAGGCTCCTGGTGTCGATGGCTGGGCCGCCTTTAAGATTACCAACAATGTAACCAGTTTTAGCGGCTATGGTATGGGTAGCTATAGCTTCTTCAACCAAGGTGTGAACATCTACGCCGCGCACGCGTTTGAAGTTCCTACCACCCTTCCGGCGTCAAGCCTTCACGATCTGTTCACAATCTTCCTCTCCACAGCCGGTTCTGGTGGCATCCTGCATGTGGTCAACAATACGGGTGGATCGTCAACCATCGCTAACCCTGATACCCCGGTCACAGTAGTAAGCTATCCGTAACGGTTTGACACCTGAGCTAATCGTCTACTTCCGCGAACTCCATCAAGCTCCGTCTTCTTACAGACAGCTTGATGGAGTTCATGTATATTGATTCTACGAACATGGCTGCAAAAAGAGCACGGGAAGTGCGTGCCAAAGAAATCTGAGAAGCGGAGAGTCATATCGACCGGAAACGAACGGCGTTGAAGAGACCAACATGGTCAGCCTGTTCGCTACCAAACCGCAAAGACAGTCACAAGAGATCAACACGCAATCTTCCTCTACAGTGCATCAACTGAATGTGGATTGTGTGCGTTGACCTGCAAATGATTACTTGACGAGATAATAGCCTATTCCTGGTTCTGTAAGAATGTGAAGTGGCTTTGACGAATCAGCTTCTAATTTACGCCGCAGTCGTCCGATATAAACTCTCAAATATTCAGCGTCTCGACTATGTTCCGTGCCCCATACTCGCCTAAGCAGTGTCTCGTGTGTAAATACTTTGCCTGCGTGCAATATCAATTCTTGTAGCAGACTGAACTCTGTCGGCGTGAGCTTAACACGTTCACCGTCGCGCCAGACCTGCCGTTGCTCAAAATCAATCTCGATGTTTCCAAAGCGTTGTACACCTACCGAGCGAGGTGTATCGGCCCAACTAGCACGCCGTAGGACAGCCTGTACTCGTGCCAACAGTTCCCCTACACCAAAGGGTTTGGTTAAATAATCATCTGCTCCCTGATTCAAAGCGGCTATTTTGTCGGCCTCATCTCCCAATGCTGTCAGAATGATAATGGGCACGATACTCGTTTGCCTGATACGATGACACACTTCTAACCCATTCATTTGCGGCATCATAATATCTAGTATCACCAGGATAAATGTTGTTTGCTCGAACTCGGCGAGTGCTTCCCATCCATTAGCTACAAGTTTTACTTTGAATGCATGCTTTTCCAATGAGCGTCTCACGAATTCGCGAATATTCGGCTCATCATCAACAACTAAAATATACTTCTCTTGAGGCATCTTTGCCCTACCTTTCTAAGATTGTCTCTCTTTTTTTAACTCAGTTCTCTGCTTCTTTACAGATACTGCTGTTCTGGCTCATTGAAGAAGCGTAGCACTACGGGTGGGAACCACAAATGAAATACTGCCCCACTCTTGCCATCGGTTCTATTCTCAGCCCAGATACGTCCCCCATGTGCTTCAACGAATCCCCTACAGATGGCCAGACCCAGGCCAACACCGCTACTGCTCCGTTCATGACCACTCTCTACTTGATAAAAACGATCAAAGACACGCTCAACGAGGTGTGGTGGGATGCCCGGCCCATTATCAGTAACATGTAAGGTAAGTCCTGTTCGTTTTTTTGTTTGTTCACGCTCGTAAGTCACTGAAATCTCAATGAGGACATTTGAGCCACCATACCGTTCCGCATTCTCAAAGAGATTTCGCAGCACGATTTGAATACGTCGTCCATCCACGTAAAGTAGTGGCGTATCTTCGGGTAAACAGATTTGAACGCGTTCTTGCTTCTTATATACGATTGCAAGCGACTCTTCAAGGAGCGAACTCAGGTGGTACGTACCAGGATAGAGCTTGAGCGTGCCTGCCTCTACTTGTGCCATCTCCAGTAGATTTGTTACGAGGTCTGCCATACGGTTAGTCTCAGCCACAATCTGGTTCAAACTGTACTCTTGCCAATTCGTATCCACTTCGACAGAGGTTTCTTCTAACAGACTCGTGGCAAATCCCTTAATGGCGGTCAACGGGGTACGGAGTTCATGAGAGACAATGGCTAACAGGTTTCTCTTGATACGCTCTCCCTGGTTTTGTTTGGTAATATCTTGAAATATCCTTCCACGCCCAATGAGGGTACCTTTTGCGTCTCGAACATTGAAAAGGCGCATGCGTATATCATGCAGTACTGGTACAAACTGATTGTGCGCCTTATACAAACCTCGGATCGGAAATTCTATGATGTGCGGTCCGCGCCCTCGCGCCATTGGCTTAACTACCACATGATACTGTTCAGGGCTGTCAAACAACAGAGATAGCCTCTCCTGCAAAGTGCGATCCTGAATACGAATGTTCATCAACTCTTGTTGAGAAATGCCAACCGCTCGGCTAAAGATGTGATTGGCATAAACAATCTGTCCAGTTGGACTTTCCAGGAGAATCCCCTCATCCATGCTTCGCATAATAGCGTCCAGTGTGTGGTACTGGGCTTGAATCCTTTCATCGCTTTTTTGAAAATGAGATCGTATCTCTCTCTCCATAGCAGAGAAAGCAGCGACCAGATTTCCTATTTCGTCTCGCCGACGTTGATCCCGGTCAAGCAGGTTGGTACGCATCACCTGAATAGGCTGGTCCGGTGAGATTTGCGAAACGGCTTTCGCCAGTCTAGTCAGAGGGGAGATGATGCGGCGATGCATCATCAACCAGAAAAAACTAGCACCCAGTAGGAGCAATATCAATGCTATTATCAACCCATACTGAAAATTTGTGAGCGCGACAAACGCGATGTCTGTCGGACGCTGCACGACTACAGCCCAGCCCTCTTCAGGTATAGGGATATAGCTATAAAGCCAACTACGGGTCTGAGCGTGTGTAATGAAATTGCCAGCCTTTCCTTGAAGCGCATCATGAGAAGCAAGTATGAGACCGTCATAGTCCTCAGGGAGATTGAGAAATGCAAAAATTCCTTTCGTTGTTGCTATTGTTTGTCCTATATGGTCGATGACCCACAGACCGACCTCACTACTCGGTGATAATCGTTGGTGGATTGTATTCAGTCGAGCGGTAAGCTTATCAAGAGATAAGTTAATGACCATCACACCGACTACTCGCCCCTTGCTATTCATAATACGAGCAGCAATAGAGACAACATAGCTATCTGTAATAACACTAATACTACCTGATGAGACAAAGGGTGCATTGCTGTTGAGTGCTTTTTGAAAAAAGTCGCTAGAACTGAAATTTTGACCGATAGTACTTGGGCTGAAGGGGTAGTTGACGATCATCTTACCAGACGGATCGCAGACAAAATACAGGCTAATGTCTGGGTGAGCATTGGCAGCATTGGCGAAAGTAGAGATAAGTTGCTTCGAGTCCATATCTGTAGCGGCCTGGGATGTGGACAATTCGCTGTCTATCTCTGCGGCGGCACTCAAATTGGCCCCGACTTCCAATGCTACGGCCTGTGCGAGACCTAGGTCGGACTGAAAAGCGTTTTGTGTCAAAACATTTCTTTGAAATATATAGAGTCCCGAACCTCCCAGCAGAACAGGAATAACAAAGAGGAGATAGAGGCTGAGTAATTGTAGACCGATCTTCTGCCGTATCAGGTAGAGCATACTACACCTCCCGGAAAGAGAACAATAGCCCTTGTCTGCTTAGTATGCATTAAACCTTTGTTCTTAGCAATCCTTTTTCTCCCTGAAACAATTTCACGCAAAAATTGTTATGTATTTAGTTATACTTCGATAGCTATATTTATGAGTTTTTTACAGTATATCGCGTATACTTGAGAGGTATCTTGTTCTATCCTCTCGGCTTACTTGCTTGTGGTAGGAACACTCATTTTTATTACGGTGATGACAAAGTAGTTGAGCCGAGAAGAATGTGATGACTGTCCTTTTTATGTGTGGAGGGAATAAACATGTCCAAAACCACAACAGGTGCTACGGGAAAGAGGAGTGCTCGGCATGGGTTCACGCGGATGGCGTTCGGCTCCATGGTGCTTATACTCGTCTTGACTGCATGCGGCTCGACTTCGACTACGAGTGGGAGCGGTCCAGTGACTATGGGTGTCCTATCCTGTTTTACAGGCACATTGGCGAGCCTGGGTCAAGCCATGTTGCAAGGCTCACAGGTGGCGCAGAAAGCGATTAATGATGCAGGAGGCATCCTCGGAAGGCAGCTGAGTTTGGCGCACGCCGATACTCAATGCGACGAAGCTGACTCTGTACCTGCGCTTCGTCAGCTCTTAGCTACTCAGAACCTGGTTGGGATTATTGGCCCAGAGACCCAGGAGATCAGTGCTGATGCACCCATCATCACATCGGCCAAAATACCGGACGAGTTTCAGGGAGGCAGTACACTCTTCGACCACAATACCAATCACTGGCTGTGGCGAGATAGTCCTTCCGACTCCCAATTAGGAGTCGCTATGGCTCTTTACGCGCACAAGAAGGGGTACCACACTGCTGCATTGCTATTCTACTCAGACATTGCGGCGCAGACCTTCGCGTCCCCGATCAAGGCGACATGGCAGAAACTTGGACATCAGATCGTGTCCAATGTGACTGTGGCACCGGACCAGACCTCGTACCGCACACAGGTGCAGCAGATCATCAACACGCACCCAGACGTGATCTTTACACAGACGGATGCTGCCACAGCTGCTGTCATTTTCCAGAACTTCAAAGAACTGGATAATCTTGCCATTCCGTTCGTGGGTACCGATGTCACAGGCGTTGACGAATATCTGAAGGCCATCACCTATGCAACTGCCCACGTCCACCTCACCTCGGTCTATGGAACCTCGGTCACGGGCCAGGCTGCCGATGCATTTAACCAAGTCTTTGCAGCTAAGTTCGGGAGTAAGGCACAGCCACTCGCCAATGCAAATTACGCTTACGATGCGGTTATCAGCCTTGCCCTCGCCATCAACAAAGCAAACTCCACATCGGGAACCGCCATCAACGCAGTTGTAAACACCATAACCAACCCTCCGGGGACTCAGTGTTACACCTACAAGGACTGCCTGGCACTGCAAAAGGCAGGAACAAAGATCAATTATGAGGGGGCCAGTGGCGACCTCAACTACAACCAGTACAACAACGTGTTCGGGCCTTACGGTGCTTTTCAGGTTGACCTTAGTGGTCAGGAGCAACAGGTAATGCTGCTCTCATCACCTGATCTGGCAGCAGCTACACCATAACGCTGAATTGACAACTGTAAGTTTCATACCAGCCATCCTTTTGCAGAACAAAAGGATGGCTAGTACAGAACCAATTCGACCTACATGCTTCATTTATATATAAAGGACTTCTCATGGCACGCATGACAAAAATCTCGTTTCCCTCTAGTTCCCTCTCGCAGCCTCAACAATGCCGAGAGTGTAAGACCGAACTTGGAGCCGCAAACGAACTATACAGTCGCATTGCTGTTTGTGATCATTGTGGTTATCATTTTGTCTGGTCTGCATCTAAGCGAATAGAACATCTGGCTGACCCTGGTAGCTTCAAATTCATAGGTCAAGATATTCAGCCAGTGGATTTTTTAGGCTTTGTTGATGAGCAGTCCTATTCCGCGAAACTCATCTCGAACCAGGGACAAACTGGACTCAGTGATGCTATTCTCATTGGTCGTTGCCGTATAGGTGGAACGGAAACCGTGCTGGCAGTTTTAGATTTTCACTTCATGGGTGGCAGTATGGGATCAGTTGTGGGAGAGCAGGTCACAGTTGCCTTTGAGTATGCTACAAAACACAGCTTACCGATAGTAACCGTTGTCACAAGCGGTGGTGCGCGTATGCAGGAGGGGATTATCAGTCTGATGCAAATGCCGAAGACAGCGGCAGCAGTTCAACATTTTCACGCCTCAGACTTACTCTATCTTTCTATTCTGGCAAGCCCTACAACTGGAGGAGTGTTTGGCAGTTTTGCAAGCCTGGGAGATGTGCTTCTGGCCGAGCCAAAGGCAGTTATCGGTTTCGCTGGACCTCGTGTGGCAGAGCAAGTCACAGGCAAAAAGCTTCCTCTAGGTTCACATCGAGCCGAAATGTTACTAGCATCTGGGCAGCTTGATGCAATCATAGCTCGATCTGATCTACCTCATGTTGTCGCGACAGTGCTGAAAGCGACAGTCGTACACGCGAAGCCGCACCACTCCCAGAATATACGCGCAAACGAGCTTCCACTCGTTTCCGCCGACGCACCACGAAATACAGCCTGGGAAAGTGTGAACTTGGTCCGAAGCCCAGACCGTCTCACCGCACGCGACTACATCCGTCATCTGTCGCCAAATTTTCTGGAATTGCACGGAGACCGTTGCTATAGCGATGACTCAATAGTTGTAGCAGGTCTGGGAGATATCAGTGGACATACCGTTCTCTTCATCGGGCAAGAGCGTCGCCCCAATACACATGAGCATCAGGGAGAAGAGATACAGACACGGCCCCGACCAGAGGGCTACCGTAAAGCGATCCGCATGATGGAATTAGCTACCCGACTACACTGCCCACTGGTGACATTCGTTGATACCTCTGGTGCCGATCCTGGAGATGAGAGCGAGAGACATGGCATAGCATGGTCTCTGGCGCATAGTCTCTCTACTATGAGCAGTTTACCTGTGCCAATTGTAACTGCTATCATCGGTGAAGGTGCTAGTGGTGGGGCAGTGGCGTTCGCTGTCGCCGATCATATACTGATGCTACAAAACGCGATCTATGAGGTCATCGCTCCAGAGGGAGCGGCAACTATCCTCTATCGAGATGCACAGAAGGCCAAGCAGGTCGCAGAGCAATTGAAACTGACGGCCTATGACTGCCTACAACTGGGTGTTATCGATGCCATAATACCAGAACCACTGTCAGGTGTACACATGGATTCTCTTCTAGTCATGCAGGCACTTGAGCATCATCTGCTGCACGCTATTACAGAACTTGAGCGAGTCCCTGTGAAACAATTGCTTGCTCGACGATACCGCAAGTTCAGGCACTATGGACAATTCCAACGAAGGCGGCATCTGCTAACGCACACATTAGTGACCGCAGTTGAACAAGGACAAAGCTTCCTACATCAGTTCAAAAATCAGTTTCCTGCAGTACGTATATCGCGATTGTTCGCGATTACGAATCATCGGGAAGAACGCGAGAATGGTCTTGCGTCCTGATTGACCCCTGAGGCGAGATTGAGATACTCTAATGTATAGGAGAATCAATGGCAATTATCAGTGGAACCTCAACGCAAATCTGGACAATTACAGTGCGGTGTACAGTGCCTGACATCGGTGTTCGTGCTACGGGTACGGCAATTGAAAAGAAGAGGCGGCAACATGCATGAGATACTTCTGACCCTTGGCTTCGGACTTGTAGCGGCCGCCATTCTATCGCTATCCGCAGTGGCGTTCACGCTTGAGTACGCAGTAACCAATGTAGCCAATCTTTCGCATGGAGAGATATTGACGGTGGGTGCCTATGCCGCCTATCTTATACACCAAGCGACAGGAAACACGCTTCTGGCCGCACTGGGTGCCGCAGCCGCGGGTGGAATACTAGCCTTAGTGCTGCACACTACGGTGATAGATCGTTTTGTCAGCAGTGGTGTCGGTACCATGTCAACCTTCATCGCAACACTCGGTATTTCCTTCGTGATTCAGAATGTGCTCGTCATCATCTTTGGCGCGTCCAATGTCGCCTACACGATCTCCCAGAGTGCTCCGCGTCAGGTAGGCCCTTTCCTATGGACCTCCACGGAGGAAGAGATCATTATTTCCGCGCTCTGCATCACGGCTGTACTGTACGTGATAATCACGTATACGAAATTCGGGAAGGCTCTCCGGGCCGTTTTTCAGAATCGACAGTTGGCCCGTGTCACTGGCATCAACGCGCGGTTGGTAGGAGCCGCTACGTGGCTTCTGGCTGGTATGGTTGCGGGCTATGCAGGCTTTATTCTTGCTGAGAGTGTGGGAACGTTCAATCCATACTTTGGCTTCAGCTTCTTTCTCATCACCTTGACTGCATCCGTGGCAGGCGGCTTGGGCAAGCCGTTCAGTACTATGGCTGGCGCGATCATCGTTGGCATAGTTTTAGAGTTTACTGGTGGATACATCAGTGCCAGCTATGAGCTTGCCTTTGCGTTTGCAATCCTGGCCCTGATCATTCTAGTGCGTCCACGCGGCCTCTTTACTAATGCAAGGAGGACAGTGTTCGAATGATACAATATTTCCTCTCCATTCTCACCGAAGGCGCGATCTTCGGGATCATGGCACTCGGACTGAACGTCATCTGGGGCTGGTCTGGCGACTTCGATCTCGCCTACTACGGCTATGTCGCACTAGGTGCTTATATGACGCTTGTGTTAACCATAGGCCGCCCGACCGCACCAGCCCAATACATTCTAGGATTGCAATTGCCGTATCTGGTCGCCCTTCTTGGTGCCGTGGCTTCCTCGGCACTAATGGGGCTTATCGTCGGCCTGATCGCGCTTCGGCATCTTCGTGGCATCTACTTTTCTATAGTCACGTTAGGAGCAGTTTATGTACTGTATGTGCTGGCAAGTCAGTACGTACCCCTGTTCGATGGGTACAACGGGCTGTCCGGTCTGTTTAACCCCATGGGAGATGCACTTGGTTTAGACTTTCAGAGCTACCAGTATTTCTTCCTTGGTTTCTGCTTGTTCATATTCATCCTCGTCGTTCTCTTCATGACGCGAGTCTCCGGGAGTCGGTTTGGTCTCGCATTACGCTCCCTTCGTGAGGATGAGCGTGCATCAGCGGCCTTTGGACGTGATATCTACATGCTGAAATTGAAGGCGTATGTTCTGGGGGCGGCGTTCGGCGGTCTGGCTGGTGGTCTATTCGTTGCGTACTTGAGTGCCTTCAATCCGTCGGCATGGTCTCCAATTGAAGCAATTATCCTTTACTCCGCCGTTCTGGTTGGAGGAAGAGGAAATATCAAGGGCGTCGTCTTAGGCGTCGTGGTGATGATTGTGTTAATTCAGGAATCGACGCGCTTCCTCCCCGACGTGCCGGGCTATCCGAACATCGTTCCCGCCTTGCGCGAAATCGTGATCGGCGGCGTGCTCGTGCTGTTCCTCCGTTTCCGGCCCCAGGGGTTACTCCCAGAGCGTCGGTA
>CAXTWV010000136.1:0-12042 GCA_964248005.1 uncultured Ktedonobacteraceae bacterium
CTTTTGGCCTCTCGACTCCCGACAAGGACGTGATAAATCGGTCCCTACAGGCGTTCTTCTCATACATCTCTCTCTTTTTGAAAAAAACTACTGTGAAAACGTTTCGCTTACGGGCATCCTTGCCTCACTCAGGTAATTGTTGAAGGGCTACAACTACGTTAGCACCACCAATAGCACGTCCGCCGAGTACCACTGTATTGGCGTGTTGCACAAGTGGACGTGCCTCGTTTTGTACCATATCTAAGCCATAACGTGAGTCTAGCTGTTCACAGTTGATGGTGGGTGGGATGAGGCGATGTTGTAGTGCTAATAGACCCGTTATTGCATCTAATGCACCCGCGGCACCATAGCTATGACCGATCATGGTTCGTGGAACGCTGACAGGGATATCCGCGAGGTCGGAGCCAAAGGTCATATGCAGTGCCTCTACTTCGCCTTCGTCTGAGGAGGGCATAGCACGTCCGTCCAGGTTGATGTAGGCGATATCTTCTCTTTGCAATCCTCCACTTTTCATTGCAATGCGCATTGCACGAGCGTATTGTGTGCCGTTTGAAGACGGCGGCAAGAGTCCGTGCGCGTCGTTGGTTTGTCCATAGCCCACAATTTCACCATAGATAGTTGCACCACGTCGTCGCGCATGTTCATATTCTTCAAGAATACATATGCCCGCTCCTTCAGCACATACCAGTCCTGCGGCACGTCGATCAAAAGGTCGATAGACATTCGGGTCATCTCCGGCTGCAAAGTCGTCGTTAGAGCCTAATACGAAAAGAATCAGAGGATTGAGCATTGCCTCACAACCGCCTGTGATAATTACTTCAGCTTCACCTCGCTGAATGGCTCCATAGGCCACGCAGAGCGCATCGAGTCCCCCAACCGCATCGTTTATTGGTGTTTTGCTATATCCCTGTACTCCGAATTGAATAGTTGTTTGTCCCACGTTTGCTACTTGCAACCATGCTATTGCTGTGTATGCGCTCATAGAGCGTGGTCCGCGTGTGTGCAATGCAGCCAGTTCCCGCGCACCATAATCCACTCCACCGAGAGTATTCGCGATCACTGCTCCAATGCGGTGTGGGTCTTCTTCCGCCACTATCAGTCGTGCATCTTGCAACGCTTCCTGAACAGCAGGTAAAACAAGGTGGGTCATGCGGTCTGTCCGATTTATCAGCTTGCGGTCAAGATGGTCTTGTGCCAGAAAATCGCGAATTTCGCCCGCGACACGAATACGAAGGTCATCTGTGGAGAAGCGTTGGATCGGTTGAATACCTGAAACACCTCTGCATGTCGCATCCCAAAAAGCCTCTTTCCCGATCCCATTTGGTGCGATTGCTCCCAACCCTGTAACCACCACACGTCGCTTTATTTCTTTTCTCATGTGTTTTTCCTCGTCGGCGGTCGCTTGCTCTTGGATGCAGTATACCTATCCATAGCGAGTACCTTGTTGGGAGATGTTACAAATGTTCGTCCAACCATTCAGGGCGTGCAAGGACGAGTGCGCTATTGACGCCACCAAAGCCACTAGAATGCGTGATTGCTACCTGTACAGACGCTTGACGTGCGACGAGGGGTACATAATCGAGATCGCAACGGGCATCGGGAACTGTCAGATTCAGTGTTGGCGGAATAATTTGATGTTCTAACACCAGCGAAGTCACAATCGCCTCTATCGCGCTTGCGGCCCCCTGTGTATGTCCAATCATTGATTTTGTTGAACTTATAGGAATACTATAGGCACTATCGCCGAAAACAGCTTTGTATGCAGCCGTCTCTGCCGAGTCATTAGCCGGTGTGGAACTTCCGTGCGAATTGATATAGTCAAGCTGTTTTCCTGTAATGTTAGCGTCCGCAAGCACCTGTAGAAGGAGTTGTTGTAGCGGTGCCCCATCGGGCGGGAGTGCTGTCATATGATGCGCATTATTATTTGAGGCGAAAGCGATCACTTCCGCGTAAATGTGGGCATCGCGTGCCAGTGCTATATCTCGCTCTTCCAGCATGAGCACGCCCGCCCCTTCCGCCATGACAAAGCCGTCTCGATCACTACTATAAGGGCGTGATGCTTGTTCGGGGACCTCGTTACGAGTACTCAAGGCTCCCATCACCGCGAATACGTTGATGCCTACCGGAGAGATGGTAGAGTCTGTGCCACCAGCAAGCATACGGTCGGCGCGTCCTTCGCGAATAGCCCAAAACGCCTCCCCAATAGCATCGGCACCAGCTGAGCAACCCGTGGCAAGCACCATACTCGGACCATGCAACTGATGGTGTGCTGCTATTGCCGCGATAGAGGCATGAGTCATGAATAATGATGCGGGTGAAAAATCCTCCTCTGTTTGTAGTGCATGTGTCCCGTTATCGGTAGCGCGTTGCCAGAACTTTTCCCCTTCTTCGAGGTAGGCCATCGCTGTACCCATGTAGACTCCCATTGTGTCACGTTCGTCTTCGCCAAGCATGTGTGTAATGTTTGCGTCTTCCAGTGCGAGATTCGCGGCGGCAAGCGCAAATTGTGTGCCTCGGTCCATCGACGAGCGTTCGAGGGATGTAAGACCCAATGCAAGGGGATCAAAATTGGGAACCTCACCTGCAATGCGCGTTGCGAGAGAGCGTGCATCAAAGCGTGTGATAGAACGGATGCCCGACTTCCCCATCACATTCGCTTGCCAAAAAGCGTTCTTGCCTATCCCGTTTGGTGCAATCACGCCGAGACCCGTAATCACAACACGTCGTTGCATTTCTCTCTCCTGTCTGTAGGGGTCTAATTCATTACACCCTCTTTCAGCTTGTGAAGCGGTGGCAGGGTGTAATGAATTAGACCCCTACATATTTCGACGAAACACTACCTTCGTACATCCTTGCGTTTGAGCGCGAATGCAATCAGGAGCGAAAGTGCGATAACAATTGCTCCTAACGATGCCCATGAGAGTAAAAGACGATTCACGGCTTCCGAATGGGTATAGATGGAAAAGAGCCGTCCATGATACGTGGGATCGTCTCCAAACAACTTATCGCCGCCGATTTTATCCGCATGTAAACCAACGGTGGTGCCGACTGCCGCCATTGCCCAGCGCGTCGGAAAGAACACCGCTAGTGTCTGTAACACGTAATCCTTGAGTGGTATCTCTACACCCGCGAAGATGACTTCTGGAATAAGAACGAATGGTAGCAGACTATTCGCCGTATCTTCATTCGCCGCAAATGCCGAAACTGCCAGACCAAACATCAGACCCGAAAGGCTACAGAGCACAACTGTAATGTATATCTCTAGTAGTACGGGCAAGAAGACACCTTGTGCAAAAGGCTCAAAGGCGTTCACAATCAAGACTAAGGCGGCACTCTGGAAGAGCGCAAACAATGCGAGCATGAATATCTTCGCAAGCATATAAGGCACAATACCCAGGTTTACTGTGCGTTCACGTCGATAGATTGATGCCTCTTTCACGATTTCGCGCGTGCCGTTGATACAGCCCAGGACAACAGCGACAAAGGCAATGATGAACAGCGTCCGTTGCGCACTAATATTGCCCGGTACAATGAAATCTTGTAGTGCTTTGTCAACTCCACCATGTTTTTGTGCATACGTCGTCCCATTGGTGTTCGGAGTATTGTCAACATTTTTGACACCATTTTTGTTCGACGTAAGGTACGCTTTGATATCGTCACAATTGACTGTATCGCTATCTTTCGCGCCTTTTGCTTTAACGATACCAATAACCCCGCTTGGATTTACTTGTGTTACAAAGGTAGAGTCGATGCGCTGTGGCATACATTGGATGATCTTGTTGGGATTGAAGAGGCCCGACCCCACCTCAAAGTAGACCAAGAGCATCAGGAACAGCACAATAATTGGTGCTTGTAGTAACAAGACAACCAAATTGGCTTTATCGTTTTTCAGGAGTTCCAGGTTTCTCTGGAAGAGCAGCATAAACTGCGCAAATGGATTGCCACGCTTCACCCGTTTCTTAGTCACGGATGCCACTTTGCCCGTTCCCCCAGTTAGCTTCTTATTGCCTTTTGTCATTGGCTGTACTACATACTGCTTATACTCCTCTGAGTTTTTGAAGCGTATCTCGGCCTCTTCGGGAATACGAGGATTCTCCTCGGTTGGCTCAAGGCCCGTATAAATCTCTGCAAAGTCGTCTTGTTCAAAGTAAACATTGGCCTTATCAGGAGGTCCGAAGTAGGCCAGATGACCACCCGCACTGAGGAAGCATACGTAGTCACATGTTTTGATGTTATTTGTCGCATGGGTAACGAGGACGATGGTATGCCCCGCATCCGCAAGTTTGCGTAAGAGCAGCATCATACGACGGTCGAGGCCGGGGTCAAGTCCCGACGTTGGCTCATCCAGAAAAAAGACTCCTGGATTAGCAAGCAATTCTAGTGCAATCGAGACGCGTTTACGTTGCCCACCTGACAGTTTCCTAACGAGCAGGGAGCGTCGTGCTGTCATCTCCACATCTTCAAGGACCTCATTGATACGCTGCTTAATCTGGCTATTTGTGAAGTCGCTAGGGAGGCGCAACTTCGCTGCGTAGTAGAGAGCACGTTCAACCGTCAAATCCTTGTGGACGATATCATCTTGTGGCACATAGCCTAACTGATTGCTGAACGCGGGAATATTGCGGTAATAGTCCTGCCCATTGTACAGCACCTGTCCTTCGTGTGCTGGACGTAAACCGTTTAATGCATCCATAAGTGTCGATTTGCCCGCACCTGAGCCGCCCACGACGGCGACGAATTTTCGCGCTGGAATGTAGAGCGAGATATTATCAAGCAAGGTGACATTGTTATTGCCATATTTTTTCAAGTTACGTGCTTCGATGCTGATAAAGTTGCTTTCATCGTACTGAGTAAGCTTGGTTCCTTCATAAATGAGTCTATAGGGGCCAATGCGAATCTCATCGCCTAATTTCAGCAACTGCTCGGCGGTCCGTTGATTATTGACGTAGACGTGATTTGTGCTGCGTTGGTCAGTGATGCGATAACTGCCGCCTTCCTGTGTGAGTAGTGCATGATAGCCCGAAACCTGTGGATGTGGCAACACTAGCGCATTATCTGGCTTGCGACCAATCGTTAATTCTTTGATGTTCCTGAGCGGAATGTCCTGGACGGGTGGTGCGACTTCCTCTTGTATTCCCGCACCGTCATCATAGGTCAACGTCACCAGTGTGCCTTGTTCATTGCCAATACGGAAGATATCGCCTGCGACGAGTGTATGTTCCCAGTGCTCATGCCCAAGGATTTTAAGCCCCTTGTAGAGCAGGCCATTCATCGTTTTTTGTCGTGTTGGATGAGGATGAATAAGGACGATATCATTGCCACGCCGCTCGACGAGCAGATGCTGTGACGAGACAATAGGGTAGGGAATGTTAATATCGTTCTTGACCGTATTCTTCGCGCTATCCTTGCCAATACTCATCATGGGCTTATCGAGTCGGAACGTCTGCTGGTCATTATCAATATTTGTGGTGATACTGAGCGAGGGATAGCCATTTTTTTTAGGGTCGAAGGGCGAGCCGATTACCGTGTCGTTTGGAGATATCGGACCTGTGATATCTCGTACTGCTCGTGGTTGCTCAATCGACTGCGGTCCTTCGTAAGGGCGCTGTTGGACTCCTTGTTGGACGGTGCTTACAACTTGCTGTGGTGTAGGAACAAGGGGTTGCTGCCCTGATCGCTGTTGTGGTGGCATAATTCCAATATTTTGTGAAGGTGTGACCTGTATAAGAAAGATAAAAGCCGTGTCCTGACCGAGGCCGACAGTGGTATTCTCTTGCAGAATTGCTTGTTGTGTAGCCTGATTGTTGACTGTGACAATATTCGATTGAGGCTGCTTTTCAATGCTCCATATGCCGTTATTGTATAAAATACGAAGATGTTTCCGCGAAACCTGTAAATCATCTTTGACAATAATATCGTTCGTCGCATCGCGCCCAATCGTTGTCACCGGCATATTGAGCGGAAATGTATTTCCTGCCAATGGTCCTTTTATAAAGCGAACGAACCCTACGCTTGCATTGTTCATTGCACACTCCTTACTAGAAGATGTCGTGATGTAAGTATTTCCTCTATACAACTCAATGCTTCTCCGCTAGCTAAATTTTCAGTTGGATACAAATACATAAGAGTGTCTGAGACAGAGCATTATCGTTTGTACAAAAGGTCTACAATATCATATGTGCAAGTATGCTTCACTTTCTTTTTTGTGTCAAGATAAAGATGCACATTTCGAGGAACATGTGAGGAATTACCACCAACTAACACATCGGTTGGCTCTATATGACAATGTACTACACTCGTTTCGCTAAAAATTGCTCGATAAGCGGGCTGACTATCTCGGATTGAGCATACATGAAGAAGCGGTCCCCACCATGTATAACATGATAGTCCGCGCAATTTGGCAAATGCTTAGCAAGCCAATGAGTCTTCGGTTCGGGAGTCAAGCGATCATCAGTACGATTGAGGACGAGGACGGGCATCGTAAGGGGGGTAAGTCGCTCATAGAAATTGACATCATGGATAACGGGCAGAACAGAAAATTTGTAGACCGCAGGCCAGAACGCGATCTTGTTAAACTGTTTCGCGACAAGTGTATGAGGCATAGCGGGAAATGTCGTATTGCGGATACTACGCGCGGTCGCATAATTCGCCACGATATTACTTAGGAACTGGGGTGGTAATACATATTCTACTGGCAAGCGTATGAAGAGATCGTGTAGTAGCCAGATAAACGGATGTGGTGCAATCACGTAGTCGGGTCCCTGCACGAGGATAGTGAGTGAGCGACAACGTTGTGGATATCGTATCGCGAACTCAAGCAGCACAATTGCTGCATCACCATGTCCCACTAGATCGACGCGTTCTAGCCCCAGCGTGTCCAGAACGCGGCGTAGTTCTTCGGCACGTTCTGGTGCCGTGACGGGAACGGTACGTGATTCATGGCGACGATAAAAAATAACACGCCGTGTCTGGCTCAAATCCTGTATCTGGTGACTGTAGACCCAATCCAGATGTTCCAGGATAGGCACAAACACCAGAGGTTCCCCTGTACCGATGTCGATAATTGGCTTGTCTTCATCGCCCACTGCTACACGTTGCCAACGTGCATCGAGGTAGTCTATGTCAGCTTGCAATGTCGCGGCATCAATCCAAGTGTGGGGCGTTGTGGTAGAAATACTCATGAATGGTGGTCTCCTGTATGTGAATATGTTATGTCGTATTCTATCACCTGACGCTCGCCCTCTTTTGAATAGTGACATTTTGTGTCTCCAAATTGAATATGTAATAGAAGCTTTCTTTTTATTACTGTCAGGAGGCAAATGTGATTGCATGAAGAACGAAAGATATCTTTTACTATGCCGATACACTCTACTCAATCTGTCCCTGAGACAACTCATACCACTCATCTGCTTATGGAATTTATGCAGGACAATATGCAGCCTTTGCTCGGCACACTCCATGCATATGTACAACGCTTTGGCCTTGCTTCAGGAAAGGCAGTACAAGGCGTTGCGCTAGAAGTCTTGCAAGAGACGGTTGTTGAGGCACTTGCTCACTCAGATAGATTTATTACCACCGGTTCACCAATGGCATGGTTATTGGGTATTGCTGTAAATGTTATCAGGCGCAAGAAGGTCGAAGAGGCGAAACGGTATCGGCGAGAACTGCTTTTCTATCGTCTCACCGAACATTATCCCGAATTGGCGACAGAAAGCGATCTCCTCGATCAGCTTATGCCCTTTGGAGATGAAGAGATCGCGCATGCGGTTGAAGCGAACGAGCAAGCAGAAGCTTTGCTATCTCTAGTGTCACCGGAGGACCAACAACTATTACGCTTAGCAATTCTCGAAGACTACGAGCGTGAAGCACTAGCGCGAAAGCTAGGTGTAACACCTGGAACTGCACGTATGCGTCTGCACCGCGCACTACGACGATTACGCGTTGCATGGTATGAGCAACAGACAACGCTAGCGAGAGGAGAAAGCAATGAGTGACTCTTCAACTCATCAAGAGCAACAATATATGCAAGTGCTACACGACTACGTTGCTGCCTTAGAGCGTGGTGATATCGAAACAGTCGCCGCTATTCTGCATCAAGCGGAACAAGACTCTCTGTTAGAGCGGTCACTGCTTGCTACCAATAGCACCTATCAGAAAAATAAACACATACCTATTCGCTCTGACGAAGTGAAACAAGCTCATGCCGTACTTCTCAATGCATTTTCACCTTCTAAAAGTGAAGTCATAAACATACAAGAAGATAGGAAACAACCTATGCAGATGCAGCAAAAACTGTTACAACAAGAAAAGCCATCGCCGCTCTATTCTTCGGTGCCCACACGTATCCGTCGCTTTAGTGCGCTTGCTCAAACTCTTGTCGCCGTGCTTGTCGTCGGACTCATAGTAAGTGGCTTTGCAGCCCTCTTCGCATCTCGTCATCAGACAACAACAAGCTCTGGTCTAGCGGGAACGCCACATACAGTGCTCTCGCGTTCTATTGTGGTAGCAAGTACCGACGATGGTATAGTCTATGGAGTGCGACCAGATACTGGCTCGATTGCTTGGCACTATACAACAGGGAAAAGCACTATAAACGGCTCTTCTACGCTCACTGTACAGGGGCAAGTTGTTTACTTCGCAGCGAAGGGACAATTGTACGCCTTACGCGCTACCAATGGTACACTGCTTTGGCATAAGAACCTGGATGTTCCTAAGGCAGTATTCATAAACTATACTAAAATTGTCGTTGAAAGAGGAATAGTGCTTGTCAGTGGACAAGCTGATGGTACGGGACTCTCAGGAGGCATCCTTTATGCTTTAAGGGGACGAGATGGAGCAGAGCTCTGGTCCTATCAAAAAGGCGGAGCCAGTCCCTTACGGGCGGTACATAATGGTATTGTGTATGTCGAAAACCTAGTAGATGATAACGGGCATCTGGCAATACAGGCGTTGAAAGTGAACGATGGTAGCGTTCTTTGGAGCTATACTACTCAAGTTATGGCAGTAGTGGCAAATGATACTACTGTCTACGTCTATTCTGCTCATCCACTAAATGTTCCAGGAGAGATACCTCCCGGAATCAAAAAGCAGAATAAGACTCTTTTAGCTTTAAATATGAAAGGCACACTTCTTTGGTCAAGACCAGTAGTGGATGATGGGATAAATACGTTGGTTATGGCGCAAGGAGTCTTGATTGTCGGTGAAATTGATGGGAAAACCTATCACGTTTGTGGCTATCGAACAACAAATGGTGCTCAAGCGTGGTGTGCTCCGAATGAACCTGCACTCTTTGCTGCAGGCACTCATTTATATGCTGTATCGGGCAACACTTTCTATTCCAGTTCTCCCGTTATGTCATCTGGCAGTGACACTCTTCTAATAGATGCATATAACGTAAGTAATGGAAATCTTCGTTGGTCTACACGCATCGTAGAAAATTTTGCAGCAGGTACGCTTCTTGCTATGGATAAGACCGTGTATATGGTTGGGTACCACAAGGTCTATGCTATAGATGGTGCTAACGGTCGTGTACATTGGCTACTTTTGAACAGTGCAGCCACGTTTACCTTTATTGCTGCAGGCTCTTGGTAAATTGTAGGGACCGATGATGGACATTAAAAATTAAACCTGGATATGATTCCATGCTCAAGGTATCCAGATTTAATTTTTAATGTCCATTATCACGTCCTCTTGATTCATGGCTCATCATCACGTTTCTTTCTTCCACGCTGAAACGCACTACAATTGAGTAATTTTATCTTTTCCCCTTCTTGCACTCATGCCTTCTCTCAACTATACTACATAGGTAGGTAAGGACGAGTAAGGAGTGTGCAACCGATGATCCCTTCGTCTCTCTATTGTCAAGCATGTGGCGCGGCGAACGCGTCTGATAGCAGCGTGTGTTTTGCATGCAATCAACCTCTACAAACTACCATAAGCGACAACACGACACTATTGCAGGGTCGCTATCGTATTCTGACACAGGTGGGCAAAGGCGGTTTTGGCGCGGTCTATCGTGCTGAAGATACGCAACACTATGGTGATACTGTTGCGGTAAAACAAATTAATCTACGTGGTCTGACACCGCAAGAAACGATTGAGGCCACCGACGCGTTTAACCGCGAGGTCTCGTTACTATCGAATCTCTCGCATCCCAATCTGCCGCATATCTACGACAACTTCACCGATCCCGAACACTGGTATCTGGTGATGGACTTTATCGAAGGCGAGACACTGGAAACCTATCTTGAGGCGAAAGGTGCGAACTATACAGCATCACTGAACGAGATCCTCACGCTCGGTATTCGGCTCTGTACCGTTCTTGACTATCTGCACACTTGTGAACCCGTTATCATCTTTCGTGACCTCAAACCCGCCAATATTATGCGTACACCTACAGGCAAACTCTATCTCATCGACTTTGGCATTGCGCGTAGCTTCAAGCCCGGAAAACTGAAGGATACCATCCCCTTTGGCTCGCCAGGATATGCCGCACCCGAACAATATGGCAAGGCCCAGACGACGCCACGCGCCGATATCTATAGTCTCGGTGCTCTGCTGCATATGCTCTTGACAGGCGATGATCCCGTTGATAATCCGTTTCACTTTGCACCTTTGCGTATCTATGGAGTGCCGGGTCTCACAGACCTTGATGCTCTCATTTCACGCATGACACAAATCGACGCGAATAGCCGTCCCACAACCATCGTGGAAGTCAAAGACGAACTGCAACGCATCGCGAACATGCAAGCTAGTCCGCGTCTGTGGCACCCGCCTGTTGGTCAAACGCCACCCGCGTTTCCTGCGCTAGGAAGTGGACAACAACAAATTAGCACATCCAGCACGGGACAGCAACAGTTATATGTACCAGCAACGCAACGTAAAAGTTTGGCGAGGCGCAAATTTCTTGTTGGTGGCTTTGCCATTGCTGGTTTGACCATCATAGGGGCAGGTGGCATTGCAAATATTGTGTCTGCTTTGCATGGAACAAATACGGGTCCTGAAAATAGTATCGGCTCGCCGCCATTTAACAACGATAATCTTTTTGGGAATATCTACGCCTATATGGGACATACGCAGCCTGTACAGGATGTTGTATGGTCTCAAGATAACAATGTGCTTGCCTCTGTAAGTGACGATGGTACTGTACAGGTCTGGGCGAAGAATAGAGCAATAGCGAGTGGCACAAGCACATCAAATAACCCATACATCTTCGATACCATTGAGACAGCAACGTGCTTGGCCTGGGGAAAAGGTGCAAACGAGAAACTACTAGCTTATGAGAGCGGTCAAACAATTACAATCGTGGAACCACCAAATTATATACCTACGATTCTTGCGCCCGCGTCAAGCGAAGTAAGTAGTGATATCAATACGTTTGCATGGTCGCCTGATGGGAACTTTATTGTGCTACCTACACATACAGGAGTACAAATATGGCATGTTACGCCAGGAAAAATGGTCAAACGCATAAATTTTCTCACAAATCAAATACGTACAAAAGCATCTATTACCTCATTGTCTTGGTCGTCCGATGGGAAATACGTTGCTGCTGGTACAACGAGGGACGAGATAATAATTATAGATGTATCGCAGGAAAGTGTAAAGATGAGCTTAGAAGCTGTAGGAGGTACCTGTGTTGCATGGTCGCCTGATAGTACGAGTCTTGCGGCAGCAAGTGGTCAAATAGTAGCTGTGTCCTTCACCTCAGACGATTATCGCTCACCACGCTACTATAGTCTTCCGAATAATGTAACCGCTCTCGCGTGGTCATACGACAGCCAATATCTTGTAGCAGCGAGTCAAGATGATAGGCAAGACAATTATGTCAATATTTCTGTGTGGAATATCCACGAAGACGATATGACAGGACCTGGAGGACGAGCTGATAGAAGCAATAGCATAACCTTTGATACGCATGGCGTTGATATACATTCGCTTGCGTGGTCTCCTGATGGAATGTACATCGCGCTAGGGGCAGATAAAGCATATATAGTAGAGATCAATCCATCAGTATTAAACAATTCAGGACAACAAGGATTT
>CAXTWV010000137.1:0-3877 GCA_964248005.1 uncultured Ktedonobacteraceae bacterium
GTGTTTGTGCCGCGTGCCAAAAAGCAGTAAGAAGGCAAGAGACGGCGCACTTTTCTCCATGATGGAGCGGGGCGTCGTCTCTTTATACAAAGTAGAATAGATTATGACGACCAAAGTTGCCTTTCTCTTTCCAGGGCAGGGAAGCCAGGCAGTAGGCATGGGAGCCGATGTTTTCGCCGCATCGCTAGCAGCAAAGAACGTCTTTGAAGCCGTCGATGAGGCGTTAGGCATTCCACTTAGCACGCTTTGCTTTCAAGGTCCCGAAGAAACGCTACGCGAAACAATTAATGCCCAACCTGCTATTGTCACCGTGAGCCTCGCTATTCTCGCCGCATTTCAAGAAGCCCTTACTTCTCCAGCATCACATAAGCCTTCATGGACGTATCCACTTGTGCCAGCTTACACAGCGGGGCACAGTGTTGGTGAATACTCGGCCCTCGTCGCCTCCGGTGCCCTTGATCTGACGCATGCCGCCTTATTGGTACGCGAACGTGGTCGCCTGATGCATGCCGAGGGAACCGCTTGTCCTGGAGGCATGGCGGCAATCATAGGCATGGATGACACCAACCTGCACGCCGTATGCCAGGATGCGACAAAGCAAGTGCAGCAGGAACTGGCGGATGCACAGTCCACCAGTACTCATCCAGGCATGGGACAAGTCGCGGTCGCGAATTATAATGCACCGGGGCAGATCGTCATTTCTGGTGAACAAAGAGCATTGACACGAGCCTCCGAACTAGCAAAAGAGCGAGGGGCGAAACGTGTGATTCCCCTTGCGGTAAGCGGAGCATTTCATTCGCCAGTCATGCAGCCTGCGGCAACCGGACTGGCACAGGCGGTTGCAGCTGCTGACGTACATGATGCCAGCATTCCGGTAGTTGGCAATATCGAAGGAACTGCATTGATTACGGCCCAGGATATACGCCAGGAATTGACGCAACAGATCGCGTCGTCGGTACAATGGGTGCGCACTATCGAATACATGGTCAATGCGGGAGTTACAGTCTTTATCGAGATCGGTCCCGGTCAAGCTCTGACAGGTATGGTAAAACGTATTGCAAAGAGTGCCACAACGCTGACAATAGGCTCAAACGCGGAAGTTGAGAAAGCGGTGAGCGTTGTGCGTGATATGGGACTCATGTAGAATGTTTAATTCGAGTATGAATAATTTGGGGATAGACGGACGCATCATTTGAGATAGACGGACGCATAAACGGACACATTATTGGGGATAAACGGACGCCCACAAGGGGCCACCCTACTATACTCCCATATGTGCTTTGCACACCACTTCATGCTATGTATAGTAGGGTAGCCCCTTGTGGGCGTCCGTGACATTGTTAATGACACCTGCCGTTGGTTATGACACCTGACGTTGGTTATGACATTTGTAGTGATATAATCGCAATAGAAGGAGTACAGCATGTCCACAGAACAGCTAGGAGTCGTGCGTATCGCGCGACAGGTACTTTCGGCTATTGTGATAAATAGCGCACTCCAGATTCCAGGAGTCACGCGCGTTGCTCAGACCAACGACCAATGGTCACGCTTCTTGAACCGCGAAGTCCCAAATCAGGGTATAGCGTTGACCATCAAAGAGAACACAGTTTCAGCCGATCTGTATCTTGTTGTCGCACCAGGAGTGAACATCGTCGAGGTCGGCACCGCTGTACAAGAAGAGGTCGCATCATCACTTGAAGAGATGGTAGGCATGCAGGTACACGAAATCAACGTCTATATTCAAGATGTTGCATAGTACACAACGCCACTTTGTGGTATACCTACACACACAACATGTTTGATGATGTACAAATAGGAGGGCTAGCTATACAGAGTCCATTAGCACGCCCAATTCGTATTCATCGTTAGAGGAGATACATTTCTTCCTCTGACACATAAGGAACAATTCGAGGATACTATGCCAGGGATACGCAGACAAGCACGCATGATCGCATTGCAAACACTCTACGAATACGATATCGCCCAGCACACAGCCGCAGAGGTTTTGCAGCGCCATGTCGAAGAACGTCAGCTACCAGCCCAAGTGGTAGAGTACGCTGAAGCATTGGTCCTGGGTGTCAACGAGCATCTCGCCGATATCGACGCCCACATTCAGAGTGCGGCACGCGAATGGCCTTTGCAACAGATGGCTCGCATCGACAAAAATATCTTGAGACTTGCAATCTACGAGATTCTGTTTAATAATACGGTACCAGCCAAGGCCGCTATCAACGAGGCCGTTGAACTTGCCAAGATATTTGGAAGTGACACGTCCAGCCGCTTCATCAACGGCGTCCTCGGCACTATATTTAATCGGGCGCAACAACCGCCCATCCCTACTGCTGAAAGCGAGGTCAAATAATGGCAACAGTTCAGGAACGACTCAAGAAGATTGTCGTTGATCAACTCGGTGTTGACGAAAGTGAAGTAGTCCCAAGTGCCTCTTTTGTTGAGGATCTCAACGCCGACTCACTCGATCTGGTCGAACTCATCATGTCTCTCGAAGAAGAGTTCAAAGTCCAGATATCCGATGAGGACGCGGAGAAAATCACCACTGTGCAAGAAGCCGAAGACTACATCGAAGAACACGCTCATTAAAAAAAGAGAATATATGCCAGAAAATACATTGAAAACATATTTTCTGGCATATATTCTCTTTTTATTATTTTTCTACAATCTCGTTGTTTTCTTGTCACAAAATGCTATCTTCATGCATCTGTATTAGTATGCGGTAGTGGGATGATACATCAAACCACTACAATTGCGAACGCGAAAAGAGTGTAGAGTGGAAACACTTCCTGCGGCACAGGCGGTTGAGGCGCTTGTTCACGAATATAGCAAGCTCGTCTTTCATACCATCTACGGCCTTACCGGAGATTGGGAGGAGAGTCAAGACCTGACCCAGGATACATTTCACAATGCATTAAAAGCAATTGATGTGGCTCGTGCGGAAAGCGGCACCAATTTCCATGCGAAAGCCTGGTTACTGCGTATCGCACTCAACACGGTACGTATGCAACGGCGGCGACGTAGCATTCTGCGTTTCATCCCTTTCTCGCGTATGCAGGAAAGTGGGACGCCGGAATCGCGCGAAACGCAAGCTGAAGCACTTATGGCGCAAGCTGCACCTGTACAGCCTGTTGGGTATGGTCAGCAAGCAACGATTGATCCAGCCGAGCTGATTGCTGAGCAAGACATGGTGCGCAACACCATGGCGAAATTGCCAGAGGCATTACGTACCTGCCTACTCCTTTCGATTGTTGGTGGTCTCTCATCAAGCGAGATCGCTACCATGCTCGATCTGAAAGAGGCAGCGGTGCGACAGCGTTTAGCACGCGCTAAAAAGCAGTTTCAGCAGGAATATGCGCGTGAAAGTGGCGAGGATATTCGCGATACAGGTGTAAGCGAGACCAACGCATACCACTCGGACAAGGATAAAGCAAAGTACGTATCAACTGATAAAGGGAAGCAGCCGCAACATTTCACACTTGTACCGCGTTATCCATAACTCGGAGAAGCAGATTATGCACAATGACTCACTTGAAACATTGCTGACACGCCATTATGGAAGCACTGCCGTTGCACCTACTGGCCTTGAGCAACGCCTATCTGTTTCTGTACGCCAACAAGCAACGCGATTAGCACAGGAACAGACGATGCTTACTCATGCAGTGAGTCGGCGACGAGCGGTACAACTAGTGGCACTCAGTTCTCTTGGTGTAGGTATAGTAAACCTGGGCTTAGAGATGCTTGAGACAACACTTGCCGGACAAGAAGCGACACAAAACGCCGCGATGCCGTAGCACCATATTTCTGTAGGGACCGATGTATCACGTCCTCTTGGCCTCTATATTGCCGACGAGGACGTGATACATCG
>CAXTWV010000137.1:3887-9489 GCA_964248005.1 uncultured Ktedonobacteraceae bacterium
GGGTTTGCCTTTTCGGGTTTTTTTTTTATCACCCTGTTTTGGGGGGTTTTTGGGGTTTTGGTTTTAAAAAAATCTCACCCGTACAGGGGTCATTCCCGTATTCGGTTATTAAAGTTCATCAGAGCAAAAAGACATCCATTTATCGTAGAGTAGCGTAGTAGTGTGTAGAGATTGATACACATACAGACGCCACGGACGGATATAAGAAAGGACACCTATCATGTTTGGAATTGGACACGGACCAGAATTAATCGTTATTCTTGTTGTTGCACTGCTCGTCTTCGGGCCAAAGAAATTGCCGGAAATGGGTCGCTCGATTGGTAAGACTGTTACGGAGTTCCGTAAGGGCATCAGTGAGATGAGCAAGGAAAAAGAGGAAGAGCCAAAAACAACTCCTTCCGCATTGAACTACGAAGCAATTGAGCGCGAGAACACTGGCAGCCGTATTGTAGAAACCCCCATCAGTGAGGTTAGCCACAACGAAGTCAAGGTTGACTAGTGCTGACTACTATCACTTTGGAGAGTAGAAATGGCAACTGGTAATATAGATAAACAAGACGCAATGCTCTCATTCGACGGCTACTCACCAGAGCCGGAGGATGAGGGCGATGAGTCAGCCATGTCCCTGATGGATCACCTGGAAGAACTACGTTGGCGCATCTTCAAAGTGTTGATCGCTATCGCGGTAGGCTCCATAGTGGCGTTTTTCTTTCGAGGATACATTGTTAGCTTCCTTGAACAACCACTCCCACTACATCATCAAACATTGTTTATGACCGGCATCACCGAGAGTTTCACGGTCTTCTTGATGATTTCGATTGCAGCAGGTTTTGTTGTTGCGCTCCCTGTAGTCCTTTATCAGACATGGGCGTTTGTCTCGCCCGGTTTGTATGAGAAAGAGAAAAAGTACGCCGTTCCGTTCATCTTTATCGGCGTTATTCTCTTCCTAGCAGGTATTGCGCTTGGCTACGTTGTATTAAAGTATCCTGTAGAGTTTCTCGTGACATTCGGTGGCAGTGAATTCACGTCAATTCTAACGGCAAGCAGCTACTTTGGCTTCATTTCGTTCTTTATCCTGGCCTTTGGTGTTATCTTTGAAATGCCGCTTGTACTCACGTTTCTGGCATACATTGATGTCATCACGTCAAAGACATTGCAAGCGAAACGCGCTCCTGTTCATGTAGGCATGTGGATCGCCGCGACAATCGTTATCCCAGGAGCGGACCCGTACAGTCCAGTTATCCTTGGTGCGTCGATGTCAATCCTGTACGAAATGAGCATCATTTTCATCAAGCTTCTGAAGAAATAAACGTTCAACATCGGAAAATGAATATGGCGTGGAAGGCTAGCCTTCCACGCCATATTCATTTTCCGATGTTGAACGTCTTCCGAATCTAAGCCACAGCACAGCAATCGCTACGAGGTATAGGACTGCACCAGCGATAAAGACTGGTGTGTAACCCACATGAGCGATCAACACGCCTCCTAAAGGGGTTGTGACGGCCCAGGAAACTTGCATAGCTGCCTGATAGCCACTATTTGCCACACCGCGTCTCTGCACTGGTACAGCCTCCATAGAGTACACCTGAAAAACACCAACGGACATATCCATTGCACCCTGTCGAAAAAGATAGAGTAGCGCGGCAAGCGGAAGTATACTGGTAAATCCAAATATAAGTAAGAGCGGAATGCTGACAAGGCGTGTAAATACAACTGTGTTGATTTTGCCAAAGCGTAATGCGAGTAGAGGCGCAACAAGCGTTAAGAGCGCGTTGATGCCATTCGCCCCACCGTCAATAAGGCCAAATAGAGCTGAAGATGCGCCAAGATGCTGCACAAAGTAGACATTGAAATAGGGTATGAAGAGTCCTGCTCCTAAACCAACAAGAATCCATGCCAGCAACAATGCGAAAAAGGGGGTGGATGCGAAACGCAGGGAGACCGCAAGGGTCTCCCCTACATTTCGCGACATCACTAGATGTAGGGGAGACCCTTGCGGTCTCCCTGCGTTTCGCAGCAATGATTTCCGTCTAAATGAATCGGCCTCACGCTTTCTATCATTGCTCATGAGAAATAGGGGAATGAGGCTTGGAATGGCAATCAGGCCCGCTGTGAGCAATGACAATTGATATGAACGTGCGAGGCTCTGTTCCGCTAATAACCAGTGTATTTGTGGGGGTAAGGGAGCCATCAACTCCGGGACCATACGCAACCATTGTGGTAACGCTCCCCCCAGGATTTCACCTAAGACCGTCGTTCCTAGTTGCACGACGATGTTGAGGCTGAAGAGTTGCGGACGTTCCTCTGGTGTGCTATTGGCAGTAAGAAATGGTGCAGTGACTACAAGAAAGAAAGCAGTGACGACACCTGCGATGAAACCAGTTACCAGAAGCGGTAGTGGCTGACGAAAGAGAATTTGACCAGCACCGATAGCACCAATGAGCAGGGTTGTTATAATCAGCACAATTTTTCCGCCGAAGCGGTCAATGCATATGCCAGCTGGAAAAATCGCGAGTCCTGCCCCTAATGTACCTGAAAACAAAACAAGACCGATAAAATCGGTCTTGTACCCTAACGAGACAAGATAGAGGTTGTAGAGAACAAGAAGAATACCTGCTGAAACACCGCTCAGTACATAGTAGAGTAAATAGAGTTGGGCGTTTCGTTGGAAACGCCCAAATGCTTGTACATACTTAACGAACAGGCGCATCGTTTTTCAGTTGCGAGACCGTTACACCAGTCGTATCAACTACACCACCAGGGCGTGACGCAGGAACAACAGGAGCATCTGGAACTTTTTCTTCCATCAGCATTCGTAGTCCTGGACTCTTGATTTCGAGATCACCGTTAGAACCGAGTTGCCCTCGGTCATGCTCCGCTAATTCGCGGCGAAGAGTATTAGGAGTAAAAAACGCTTTCGCCACCGTTTGAACTTGAATTGTACGTGCTCTGAACTCGATTACCGCATTCGCGACTTTGTCTGTCACCTGATCTACTTGCTTATCAAGTTTATGAACTTGTGAAGGACCTTGCGCGACCAGTTCTACAATCCTGTTGTCATTTGCTGGTGGCTGTGTGCCATTGACCATGGCCTCTGACGTTTTATTGACACTATTCACGGTCGGGCGCAACATTCTTATGAGTTTCGCCTTATCGCTCAGCCAAGTGAATATGACATCCATAGTCAAGCCGAACACAACCGTAAGAAGAATGAAGATCAGAGAATAGAGGCCAATGATGATGGCGGCAATCTGCCCACCGGTTGCGAGAATAGGATTGTTATCTGCTAATACAAGTAAAGGCATCGTTATTCGCCTCCTGCTCCGACATTAACGCCACCAAGCGCACCCGCCGTGATCGCGTCGGGGTGCCCACGATCAAACGTCTCTATCGCCTTTAACTGCTCCTTACGACGTTTCTCGGCCCGTGTCCGCGTATGACCTTTGCCGAGGAAGACACGCACCATTTCTTGACCAGCGACGACGGCGGCGACGGCACGCACGCTTGGAGCAAGCGCGATCTCGCCTGTTAGTTGTGCGGCATTACTAACTGTTTTGACAGAATGACTTGCGGTTTGTGCGGTATCCCTGACGATACCAACCGTCTCTTGTACCGATGCTAACAATGGCTTCACCTCTTCACGCACTGTCGAAATAGTACGAATGAGTGCAACTATCGAAAGTGCCTGCAAGAGGGACCCCACAATCATGAGAGCCGCGAGAAGCATCAGGAAGATGTAGAGGACATCGAGTAAGACATGGAAAATGGCAGCGAGAATGACGCCGATGATCAGCACCACCAGGACGATTGCCGCCACAATGGCTGCATTGCGAATTGCACCCTTCATAATAAAGTGCCTCCCAATTCATAAAATTTAGTGAAAAAGCTAATCCATTATAACGCATAGAAAGAGAACTATGTTCTGCGTTCTATTCTAACACGCATGAGTCATAATAAGTGAGTACATTTGTTAGAAATATGAGGTATTTGCTTAGAAAGTAGTTGAAAAGTAGTTGAAGAAATAAAACTGACAAGAAAATCAGGAAACCGCAAGGGTTTCCTGATTTTCTTGTCAGTTTTATTTCTTCAACTGGATACGTTTATACCTATGTTGACAATTTTGTTCTGTAGATTACAATAGAAGAGTTCTTCAAGATAGAAATTATTCAGGGAGGTTCTTATGCTCACGACACATCTCCTGCTCGCGGCGGGGCCGGTTTTAGAAGGAAATTTTTTAGGGACTCATTTTGTTATTACCACTAGTGAGATTATCTACTTTGCCATTGCCGCCATCGTAGGGCTTATCGCGGAGTTTCTTGTTGGTTGGCGGCTTCCCTTCGGTATTCTCGGCGCATTTGTTGCCGCCCTCATAGGCATCTGGCTGTTCACCAACGTTATTCAAGTGTCAATTCCTGGCGATTTCACTATCGCGGGACAACCTATACCACTTCTTAAATCGCTACTTGGTGCTATTGTCGTCGTCGCGATTTGGCATGCGCTCACCTATCGTGGGTGGAATCGCCGTCACCGTTATTATCGTGGCAGACGCGAGAATTATGGCGAGTAGGAAGCATATTACAAAATAAATCGTTATAGATAGATAACAACTGCAAGGACCGATGTATCGTGTCCGTATTCGGCATTATCAGCCGAGGACGTAATACATCGGTCCTTCCTTGCGTGTCACATTTCATCATACATGTAGGGGTCTAA
Source organism: uncultured Ktedonobacteraceae bacterium (assembly GCA_964248005.1). Lineage (GTDB taxonomy): Bacteria > Chloroflexota > Ktedonobacteria > Ktedonobacterales > Ktedonobacteraceae > JBBQVS01. The sequence continues at coordinate 8,601 of CAXTWV010000137.1, forward strand.
TTCATTACATCCATTTCGGCAATGAACCATGTTGGGGGCATATGGAAACGTATCATCAACCTTGTACGGAATCAATTGCCACGAGGGTGTAATGAATTAGACCCCTACGGAGATATTCTCTGGGGGACTCATACTATGGCACTCTTTACTTTTACGATTAGCGCATTCGTGACGTTTTTCACGATTATTGACCCTATTGGTCTCGCACCTGTCTTTGTTGGTCTCACCGCTCATTTGAGTGAGGCACAACGCAAGATTATTGTGACACGCGCCACGCTGCTGAGTGCGGCTATTATCGCCTTTTTCGCGCTTGTTGGACGTGTCCTGCTTGACCGTCTTGGCATTAGCCTGTATGCGTTCGATATGGCAGGTGGCGTCTTGCTCTTCCTGGTGGCGGTGGATATGCTCTTTGGGCGACAATCGGGCACACGCGAGACAAAGGCCGAGTCAGATGAGGCCATGACACGCGAAGATATCAGTGTGTTTCCCCTGGCAATTCCTATTATCGCTGGCCCTGGCACTATCGCGACAACAATTTTGTATGTCGATCTCGCCACACCGAAACCACTAGAATTGCTCGCGGTCAGCACCGCTATCGCAAGTGCGTTGCTCGCGGGCTGGCTCGTCATGCGTGGCAGTTCGCGCATCATCAAAATCTTTGGTCGTACAGGTATTCTCGTTATCTCACGCATCCTGGGCATTCTGCTGGCAGCACTAGCCATCCAGTTTATCCTCAACGGATTGATTATGTTTCTGCATACAAGCGGTTTGGTACATTAATAAATAGACACACAAGAAATGGCTGTGCCCGTGAAGCGTGGTTAACCGGCACAGCCATTTTTTGTGTGTGTATTGTCTTTGTTGCTAAATTGACCACCCTCAAACCTTT
>CAXTWV010000137.1:9499-12039 GCA_964248005.1 uncultured Ktedonobacteraceae bacterium
AAAAAAAAAACCCCACAACACAATGGGGGGCCCGGGCCACGCGGCCTCCCCCGCCACAGCCATTTCTTGTGTGTCTATTCTCTTTCTTGCTACATTCAGCACGCTCACACGTATAAAATACAGAGCAGTTTTATACAGATATTTTTCAATCGGCGTACCCAACACATCTAGCGCATACATTGGTGGATACGCACAGTCTTGCGCGTCGCTGGCCCCTGGCTCTTTTGACTCTTCTTGGGACACTGGCACTGGCTGTTCTCGCGCTACATTTAACCGGAGGGTAACTCGTGGAAGCTCAAACAGATACACAAACATATATAGAGCAAGGAAATTATTCGCTGGCCCATGGGCAAGCACGCGAAGCCGCTATTGCCTTTGCGCACGCGGCACAAATCGAACCAGAGAATCCGACCGTTCACCTGGGGTTGGCAGAGGCGAATCTTGGGCTTGGCAATTTCGAGGTTGTACAAATGGCATGTAAACGCGTGCAAGAGTTACAGCCAACAGGCGGTATCGAGAGCATTACCGCACAGGCGTTGCTTGATCTGCTCGATAAACGTTATGATCGTGCCCTACAAAAAGTCGATACCGTTATTGCTCAGAACCCTGGTATAGCCTATGTACATGCCATGCGTTCCTACCTGCTGCGACTCAGCCATCAGGATTATGATGCGAACCTTGCACGTGCGCGGTCGGCGCGTCTCTCATATGGTGGTCGTTTTGATGGTGTGTTTCCAGCAGCCGAACCAGCACCATATCCAACACCAGCACCATATACAGGCGGTTATAATGGCGTAGAAAATGATGTCACGACAACAGGCAAACTTCGTGACCCAGAACCTCAGGCACGTACCGAGCGTGAATCTGTCCCCACATGGTCACGTCCAAATGGAATGCAGAGACAGGTTGTACGGACCCGCTTCGTGCTCAGCCAATATCCAGGGTTGATAACCTATGCTCTCATCATCATTAATGTGATCGTGTTTGCGATTAGTTCGCTCTATCCAAGTCTGTTAGACGATGGAGGACAATACAATCAGCTTGTCCTACAGGGTCAATATTGGCGGCTCTTCACAGCGATGTTTCTTCACTTGAATATTATCCATATCGGCTTTAACATGCTCTCGCTCTTCTTTGTTGGACGTGCTGTCGAGGTCTTTTATGGCAAGTGGCGATATCTTGTCCTCTACCTGCTCTCTGGCATAGCTGGTGGCATTCTGTTTCTCTTCACCGCTGGTCCTAGTGGGGCGGCGGTTGGAGCATCAGGTGCGATCTTTGGCGTCTTTGGTGCGCTTGGTGTCTTCTATATAGTTAACCGCAAGAGTCTCGGTGCCTATGGACGTGGTGCCATTGGTAACTGGCTCTTCTGGATTGGCCTCAACCTCGTCTTCGGTCTGACGAACACCGATATTGCCTTGACCGCTCATATTGGTGGTCTGGTAGCAGGTATGCTGCTCGCGTTTGCCCTCGTGCCACGCTTGGGTACGAGCAGAAGAATTTAAGCTATAGCAAAATGTGTCAAAGCGTGTATGCTTTGACACATTTTGCTATAGCTTGATACACCCTCTGCTTGTTGTATTGTAGAGTACACTACATATAGGAAGTCGAGCATGCAATCTCGCTGTGACTCCTCGGCTGAGTCACGCAAGAATCCTATCCATGCCCTTTACCCCCCAGCTCGACTTCCTTCCCCCTTTTTCATTTTAGCCACTCATCTTTGAGCAATCCAAAGTAGTGTGCATCCAAAAACTGGTCGCGGAGCAAGAAACGCTGACGCAAATTTCCCTCATAGGTGAAGCCAAGCTTGAGCAATAGCTTCCTGGAGGGCATATTCCTATCATCAAGGGCTGCTTCAATGCGATGCAATTCAAGTTCGGTAAATCCGTAAGTCAGGATGGCGGACATCGCTTCTGCCATAATGCCCTGTCGCCAGTATGCACGATTGAGTTCATAGCCTGTTTCGGCATAATGAAAGTCTGGATTGAAAGAAATGAAAGCGCATGAACCTATGACAGTATCCTCGCCTTTAAGCGTGATGCCCCAGAATAAAGCTTCACGCCGATCATACGAATCTTGGAGCTGTTGAATCAACGCATGAGTCTCTGCGAGAGACTGATGAGGCTCATCTCCGTAGAAGTCCATTACCTCCCGATCAGACTTTATGGCAAAGAATGCTTCTGCATCAGTTGGCTGAATTTGGCGAAGGTGCAAGCGATTTGTGGTCAAAGAGGGAAAGTGGGCAAATGCTGCGTCAAGGCTCATAGTAAGTTTCCTTTTTGTATAAAGATAGATTGTTCTCATCATATTATACTCACTCAACCTGCTTATCTCCCAATGATTGAGAAAACCGTAATACATAGCCATCAGGGTCCTTGACGAGAAATTCACGAAATCCGAGGAGAAGTTGATTCTGTATATGTTCCTAGTATATGCTACTCTCTACCTTTTCCACAAAAGCAGATCAAGGTCAAAACATAGTCAAAAGAAAAAATGTATTTCTTGCTACTTTTTGGCACCTTCATTCGTGTATGTTGTGAACT
>CAXTWV010000138.1:0-5071 GCA_964248005.1 uncultured Ktedonobacteraceae bacterium
TTAGACATATTCAAGGTTCAGCGTTCCTTTCTAACACATTCATAAGCCTGATGATATTACTTGCATCGTCAGTAGGGACCGATGTATCGCGTCCTCGGCACGAGCGAAGCAATGTGCGCGTCCCCTGTCACGTACCGGATACGCCAATTATCACATCCTCTTGACGATTGACATGCCGACGAGGATGCGATGAATCGGCCCCTACAGACCTCCCACAAACCTTCCTGGATTCAATATGTTACGTGGGTCAAAGCGTGCTTTCAGATTGCGCATCACATCGAACGCAGGTACAGGTCCCCATACATCAATCTGCTGTGCAAGCTTCGATGGTGCATCTGTGACAACAAGACTTCCTCGATGCTTGAATGCTGCTTGGCGGAGTTTCTGCACTGCTGATACAAGAGCAGTCTCGTCACCTGAAAGCTGCACAAATACGAGACCGTGACCAGCATGAGCACGCCATGTTGCATGTATTTGTTGTTGCTGACATACCTGCTCTACATCTACTAGCCAATGCGCGACTTCTGTCGGTAATAGGCTCGCTTTGAGGGTAAGGACTGTTTTTGTCGCATCAACGACTTCATGAGTGTGTGTGGTTTGTGACCAAAATTGTGTTTCAGTGTCACCTTCAAGCTGTTGGGTTGCCTGAATAGTATCTCCACGTATTTCCGCAACCATCGCAAGCAATGTCGCTGCCTGTGCCTCTACCGCTTCCCGTCCCATCTCGAAACGCACCGCCATCGTGTATGTATTTGTGTTGGTATCGCCTAGCACGTCTACTATGGTTGGCACAAGTGTTGAACCAATGATGCGTACTGCTAGATCACACAATGGAGATATGCTTGATGCTGTGATATGAACAGTGCCGGAGGCTATCGGCAGTGGGTAGAGTCGGAATGTCGCGGAGACAATGACTCCAAGTGTGCCGAGTGCTCCTGTGAACAGCTTGGGCAGATCGTAACCCGCGACATTTTTGACGACCTTTCCACCGCCTTTAGCAATCGTGCCATCGGCAAGGACGACGCGAACGCCGATAATCTGATCGCGTACACCTCCATAGCGCAAGCGTCGTGGTCCTGTCGCATTCGTAGCAATGATACCTCCAATCGTTGCCTCCGGTGCAAGATCAGGGTCAAGGGCAAGCCATTGCTTGCTTTGCTGTAACGCGGCCTGTAGTGTTGTCAGTGGAAGACCAGCCTGTACTGTAACCACAAGGTCTTGTGGCACATGTTCAACGATTGTATTCAAGCGTGCGGTACTTAGGAGAATATCACCGCTTGTTGGCGGGGAGCCTAGCCCAAGTTGTGTCCCACCTCCACGGATGAGAACGCGTAACCCTTCTTTATTGGCAAAGGCAAGCACCGCCGCCACTTCCTCCTCATTTCCAGGTTCCACAACAACTTGTGGCTGTACACCTGCGATACTATCTTCGTCTTTGGTGGGACGAATCCCGTTTCCTACAAGCGGTTCAAGCGCGGATTGCAGCGACTGTATTGAAAGGCTCATAACATTTTTCCTCTTGTATGAGGGCGCAATGAATTGTGCCCCTACAGTTCTATGCTAAAAACGTTCGATCACACCTGCCGCTTCAAGCGGATGCTGACGATAGGGACCAGGAACTTCGCCACAGAGACGAGGTGTGGGATAGACTTTGTTTGGGTTGCTGAGATTTTGTGGGTCAATAGCGCAACGAATAAGCTGATGCGTTGCCATATCTGCCTCGTTGAACATAAACTTCATGTATTCTTTCTTATCAATACCGACGCCATGTTCACCTGTAATGCTCCCACCGTGATCGACGCATATGCGCAGAATCTCACCTGCAAGTTTCTCTGCATGGTGTTCCGCGCCTTCGTTCCTTTGATCGTAAAGCACTAGTGGATGCAAATTGCCATCACCCGCATGAAAGACGTTAGCCACGCGCAAGCCATATTGTGTACTTAACGCCTCGATTTCACGCAAGACTACTGGCAGAGCTGTTCGTGGGAGCACTCCATCTTGCACGATATAATTTGGACTAATACGACCCATTGCCGCGAATGCCGCTTTACGACCTTTCCACATCTTCGCCCGCTCATCATCGGTGTGCGCAAGTCGATACTCAATCGCACCCGCCTTTTGACAAATGGCCTCGATGAGTGCGAACTGTTCCGCGACTTCCGTGCGTGGTCCGTCCAGTTCAATCAGTAATATCGCGCCTGCATCAAGGGGAAAGCCTGCATGAACCGCCGCTTCACATGCCTCTACAGCCAGTTTGTCCATCATCTCGACTGCGGCTGGCACGATGCCTGCGGAAATAATACCGGAGACGGTTTCGCCTGCTGCATCGGGATGAGTGAAGGCCGCCATGACCGTTTGTACCGCCTCTGCTTTGCGCACAATACGTACCGTGATTTCGGTCGCGATACCCAGCGTACCCTCAGACCCCACAAGAATACCAGCTAGGTCATAGCCAGGAGTATCAAGAACTGGACCGCCAATCTCAACCAGTTCGCCAGTGGGCAAGACAAGTTTCATGCCGAGGACATGGTTGACGGTAAATCCGTATTTCAGGCAGTGAGCACCACCAGAATTTTCGGCGATGTTGCCACCAATCGAACAGATTTGTTGACTGGAAGGGTCGGGCGCATAGTAGTAGCCCTGTGGAGCGACACGTTGTGTGACCCACAAATTGATCACTCCCGGCTGGAGGACAACGCGCTGGTTGGCGTAATCAACGTCGAGGATACGGTTCATACGTGCGAGCGAGATAACGATACCGCCCTCTATCGGTAGTGCGCCACCTGAAAGCCCTGTACCAGACCCACGTGGCACGAACGCGATGTGTTCGCGTGAACAGACACGTACAACGCCCTGTACCTCTTCTGTTGTGGTGGGCAATACGACAAGGGCGGGAGTGACACGAAAGCTTGTCAGACCATCGGACTCATATGTTCGTAGTTGTTCATATTTCTCTATCACTCCTTCGTCGCCTACAATTGTTCGCAACTCTGCAACAATATCTGGTTTCAGCATCAACGTCTCCTCGATACTTCGCTTGCTCTGACTACAATGTCATGATTACAGATTTCTTGGTGATGGGTAGAAATAGTATGTGTTAGGATTAACTATATCCGTTTATAGGCGGGAATGACAAGAGGAATTGTAAGAATGCGTTTCTGTGATGTAACTAAATAATCAAAATGTAGGGGTCTAATTCATTACACCCTCGTTCCCCGTCACAGGCCGAACGAGGTGTAATGAATTAGACCCCTACATACGTTTAAGACCCTCCCTGTCCCGTTATCAACCCATACAACAGCAATACAACCGCGACAACGAGAATGACAGCAATCAGCACCAACCCAAAGTTATTGAGTAGACTCAACCTTTGCCCTTTCATAATCGTGCGATTATTACCAACGAGCAGAATAACAATTACGAGCAATGGAGCCATGACGCCCGCAAGCACATTTGCCCAGAAGATTAGCTGAATGGGGTTAATACCTATAAGTGCAACGATCAGACCTACGACGAGAGCTGCTGTAAGTATAAGGTAGAAGCCCTCATTCTGCCAGGGACGTTTCGACAAGCCAGAAGGCCAACCAAATGCTCCCGCGACTGCATACGATGTACTTGCCAGGAGTACCGGAATGGCGACAATGCCAGAACCAACGAGACCAACGGCGAAGAGGTAGCGAGCAAGTGGTCCCGCGAGTGGTTCGAGCGCATGGGCTGCGTCAGCCGCCGAGTTGATGCTGCCATGATGAATAAAGATTGTTGATGCCGTGCTGATAATCACAAAGTATGCAACAACCTGCCCACTAATAGAGCCAGTGCCAACATCAATTTCAGCATCACGCAATTGCTTTTTGAGTGTCCCTGTACGCTTCTCCTCAAGCTCGCCCTGTGTTTGCCAGAACATCGAATAAGGCGAGATAGTGGCACCTAGTAAGGCGACTGCGCTACTGATGCTCGCGAAATCAAGGCCAATCTGCGGTACAAAGGTATGGACAAGAACAGTACCCCAATTGGCGTGCGAGAAAAACGCGGTTACGATATAGGCGACGAACACAAAGCTCATCGCAAGAAAGATTTTCTTGAATGACTCAAAGTTGCGATAAACCGTCAAATACCACAATATGAGTCCGACGGGGACGACAAACCAAACCCAGTGAATACCCGTGACCAACTCTAAACCACTTCCAATTGCAGCCAAATCAGCCGCGATAAGTGCGATATTGGTGATGATGAGTAGGAGTGAGGCGAGCATGGCGGCAGGTTGCCCATAATGCTCACGTAAGAGCTGTGATAGGCCGCGCTGACTAACACGTCCAATTTTAGCACATGCGAATTGCACTGCTTGATACAGAGGTGTCGCAATGAGCATCAGCCAGAGATGTCCATAGCCTACGGTTGCACCATCAACTGCGTAAGCTGTCACCGCGGACGGATCATTGCCAGATGTTCCTGAAAGGACACCAGGACCAATGATGCGCCAGAAGGTGCTTTTGGGACGAACTGCCTGAATATTGCCTTCTTTTTCGCGCAATCCCTCAGCCGTTGGAGCCTGTTGCTCAACCTGATCGAGCAAGCTATCTTGTGGTCTCTCCTTCTCATGTGAGAGTGCTTGCTCACCATTTTTCGTAAGCGACTCTAATTCCGACTCATCGGCGTCGATTTGAATGTCGCCAGAGGCTTGACCGTCTCTGGCTGCATCAACCTCTTGAATACGATTTACTGGAATCTCAAGCTTTTTGCGGAAGAGGATGCCCTTCTCAACCTCGATGTCCTCTATATGTCCCTGTGCATCTCTTTTTACATCCGTGACCTTTGCTGGACTTATATCTTGCTCGCCGAGATCTCCTTCTGTCGCCTCTACTATCATCCCTGGTACAATGTCTTCCTCTTGTTTTCGGCTACGCTTCTCTGTCATACATATACTTTCTATTTACGATTCTTCAGATATTCTCTAATAACACGAGAGAGGATAGTAGAATGTTTCTTATTGGTGGAAGAGAAAAATGTGCCAATGCGAGGGGCGTTGCTGGGCATTGGACCATTTTTTTTTAGAACCATATTAATTTTTTTT
>CAXTWV010000138.1:5081-11934 GCA_964248005.1 uncultured Ktedonobacteraceae bacterium
GGACTAGTCCTCGCATTGGCACATTTTTCTCTTCCACCAATATATCTTTTTGGTTAATCTGTCCAAACCCAATCGCGGACCTCTGGCATGTCTTGCAGGTTTGCACGTACATACGTGTGGTGCTTGTCTAACATTGCATTACACTCGGCGATGAGCGGTGCGGTCAAGTCTTTCAGACGCGTGGCATGTTGCATCGCCAGGATACAGAGATGATAGCGGCTCATGCTATTAAGCACGACCATATCAAAGGGCGTTGTGGTTGTACCTTCCTCGTTAAAGCCGCGCACATGAAAACGTTCTGGGTTTGTACGTCCATGAATAAGCTCGTGTACGGCACGTTGGTAGCCGTGGAAGGCAAACACGACAGGTTGCGCTTCTGTAAATTGCTCGACGAACTTCGCCTCATCCATACCATGAGGATGCAGGTTTGGTGTATATAGTCGCATCAAGTCAACAACGTTGACCACACGCACCTTTAGTTCTGGAATGTGCTTGCGCAGCCAGTCTGCGGCAGCAACCGTCTCCAAAGTTGGGATATCTCCGCAGCACGTGAGCACAACATCAGGTTGCAGGTGTTCATTGTTACTTGCCCATTGCCACGTTGAGATGCCTTGCGCACAGTGCGTAATTGCATCTTGCATGTTGAGCCATTGCAATTGTGGTTGCTTGTCAATCACAATCAGGTTCACATAGCTACGGCTCCGCAGACAATGATCGGCAACCGACATCAAGCAATTGGCATCCGGTGGTAGATAAATGCGTGCGACAACGCCCTTGCGCGAGAGAACCGTATCGATCAAGCCGGGTCCCTGGTGGCTAAAGCCGTTGTGGTCGTTACGCCAGCATGTCGAGGTTAGGAGAATATTGAGTGAGGCAATCTTCTCACGCCACGGTAATCTATCGGCTTCCTGTAGCCATTTCGAGTGTTGAATGGTCATAGAATCGGAGACCATCGCGAATGCTTCATACGTGGCGAATACACCGTGACGACCAGTAAGCAGGTAGCCTTCAAGCCAACCCTGACACAGGTGCTCACTCAATACTTCCATCACGCGACCATCAGGCGAAACATGATCGTCAATTGATATGACTTTACCAGTCGATGTACGATTCTCGACCTCGAACACATTGCCTAGACGATTCGAGTTGGTCTCGTCGGGACAGAAGAGGCGGAAGTTTTGCTGCTTGGCGTTGCGTGTGAAAATGTCGCGCATCATCTTGCCAAACTGCCGCGTGGACTCGTGATGCTCTGTCGCTGGTTTTGGTACATCAATCGCGTAGTCGGTAAATGCTGGCAAATCCAGGTCTACCAGTAGCTTGCCACCATTTGCATTAGGATTCGCTCCCATGCGTCGCTCGCCTTTAGGCGCAAGCGCGGCAAGGTCAGCGATGAAACGTCCATGCTCATCAAAAAGGTCTTCAGGATGATAGCTATGCATCCATTGTTCCAAGATCGCGAGATGTGCTGGATTCGTTGTCACGTCCTCGACTGGCACCTGATGGGCGCGGAACGTGCCTTCGATAGGCTTATCATCAACCTCTTTTGGCCCTGTCCAGCCTTTCGGAGTACGTAGCACAATAACGGGCCAGCGCGGTGCGTTTGTAAAGCCATGCGTGCGGGCATCTTCCTGATACGCACGAATCTTGGTATAGCAGGTCTCAAGCGTGTCCGAGAAGGTTTTGTGCATAGTCATAGGGTCATCACCCTCGACAAAATGCACTTCATAACCATAACTCTCAATTTGTTCGTGTACGCCTGTGTCCTCTTCGCGTCCAAGCACGGTGGGACCAGAAATCTTGTAGCCATTCAGGTGCAGAATAGGCAGCACAGCACCGTCGCGAACAGGATTGAGGAACTTAAGACTCTTCCAGGAGCCTTCAAGGGGAGCAGTCTCAGCCTCGCCATCACCGACAACGGCTATCGCAATCAGGCTTGGGTTGTCGAAAACAGCACCATAGGCATGTGAAAGCACGTACCCAAGCTCACCACCTTCATGAATGGACCCCGGTGTGGGCACGCTTACATGACTTGGTATACCACCGGGAGTCGAAAACTGACGAAATAACTTGTGGATGCCCTCGGTATCCTGTGTGATATTGGGGTAGATTTCCGTGTACGTGCCTTCCAGGTAGACGTTCGCGACTATCGCTGGTCCACCATGCCCCGGCCCTGCGAGATAAATAGCATTCACATCATGGTCTTGAATCAGTCGATTGACGTGGACATAAATGAAACTGAGACCAGGGGATGTTCCCCAGTGCCCCAGGAGGCGTGGCTTGATATGCTCAGCCTGAAGCGGTTCTCGTAGTAAAGGGTTTTCCTTTAAGTAAATCTGACCAATCGTCAGGTAGTTCGCGGCATTCCAATAGCGGTTCATCAGGTCTAAACGTGCCGAATCGACAGTTGCCATGAGACTTCTCCTTGTATACGAAAAACGTTACACAGTGTACACGTAATGGTTGCATAACAAAGTACACATTGTGTATCCTTTGACATTGTACCTTGCATTCTTCTGAAAGAACACTCTGCTTAAAAGATATGTTATTTTGTGTGATATGTAATACTTTCAGAAAATGTCAGTATTTGTGAGCACTTTTACGTGTAATGAGTGTATGATGTTTTTAGCGTTTACCTTTACGTAAGGAAGCAGTGACATGGCAACGGTAGGGACCGATTTATCGCGCCCACAGCACGAGCGAAGCAATGTGCGGTCCCTTGTTTCTTAGCAGATGCACCAATAATGTGGTCCTGGCAGAAAGCAACATACATGAACAATCTGAAGAAAATTCGTACTGTCTTAGTCGGTTGTGGGAGTATGAGTAGTGCATGGCTTGATGCTGCGCTCGCTTTACCACAGGTTGAGATTGTTGGTCTGGTCGATGTGGTTGAGACAGCGGCACAGAAAAAAGCCGCACAATATCAGCTCACACAAGCTGTGATAGGAACTGACCTACCAACCGTCTTGCGGCAAACTACACCTGATGCAATCTTCAATTGCACGATTCCAGGGGCGCACTACACTGTTACCATGCAGGCACTCGCGCAGGGATGTCATGTCTTGAGCGAAAAGCCGTTAGCCAACTCCATGACACAGGCACGAGAGATGGTTGACGCCGCGCATAAAGCCAGTAAGATTTTCGCGGTTATCCAGAATCGTCGCTACGATCCCGCTATCCGTCGCATGACACATTTTCTAGCTTCCGGTGTACTAGGTTCACTTACAACCGTCAACAGTGATTTCTACATCGGGGCGCACTTTGGCGGCTTTCGTGATTCTATGCCCCATGTTTTGTTGCTTGATATGGCAATTCACTCGTTTGATGCCGCACGATTACTTATTGGGGCTGATGCTGTCTCTGTCTATTGTCATGAATGGAATCCAGTGGGATCGTGGTATGAGCGTGATGCTTCTGCAGTCGCCATTTTTGAGATGAGCAATGGCTGTATCTACACCTATCGTGGTAGTTGGTGTGCTGAAGGGCTTCCTACTTCCTGGGAGTGTGATTGGCGTTTTATCGGGCAAAAAGGCAGCGCGATCTGGAATGGAGGGGGGCACACACAGATACAAGTAGTAAAAGAAACAGGGGGTTTTATTTCTACCTACAGCGAGATGCCTATTCCATCGTATGAAGCGAGCAATGTTGGTGGACATGCTGGCATTATCCAGGAATTTTTTGCCTGCATCCAAAACGGAACTCAACCGGAAACACAAGCCGCTGACAACATCAAAAGCCTTGCAATGGTCTTTGGAGCAATCGAGAGTGCCGAGAGTGGTCAGAAAGTACGCATCGTCTGAGAACTTTTTTAGTGTTTCGTGACCAGTGCGCGTAGATGGTTCGCGAGATGCGCGTTGAATGTCGCGCCCTCGCCCCATTCAGGATGCAGAACGTGGAGCGATTCAAACGCGAGTGGCAACACATGTTGTACGAACAATGGCATTGACATATCCAGTAATAAGCCGCGCAATTGTTGTGGAGCAGGGGCAAGCCACTGTACTTCCTCCGTCCCTTCATATGTTGAGAGCATACTTATTGAGTAATTGGTAGCATCTCCACTACGCGTATAGCCTAACGCAGTATACGCCTCCGGTGAGACATAGCTTGCCTGCCCTTCGCCTGTCCAGAGCTGAATAGTTTGAAAGAGGTCTGTGTCGGCAAGTCCAAGTAGGTCTACCTGGACTTGTTTAGCAAATGTCCTCGTTTGTCTATCTATCTTCAAGAGGAACCTCTTTTCACAAGACGGACTAAGGAGTAAATGTTATTCCCAGGGCCAGAGCACCATGTCGCGCAAATTGGCGATAGTTTGCTCATAACGGTTAGCGGCATCGGCATGTGCTCGTGTGGTATCAGGTGTCTGATTGGTAAGCGTTGTGACGCGTCGTTGTTGCTCTTCCTGCCACTGCTCTACTGTAAGTCCACTCTTTACTGCGTTCAAAATCGTTATGACGAGTGGATAGTCCGTGGAATAGAGCTTATTATGACGCATGGCTTCTTGAATACGTGCGGAATAGGTGTTACTGCTCACCCACGGCGTGTGTATATGACCGTTTGGTTCAGCAAACTGCTTGCTCATTGTGTTTTCCTTCTAACAATATTTCCTATAGTGTAATTTGATAAGGAAGTTCTGGCTTCGTGTCTACGGTTCCGAGGGATAATAAGAGAGGTGCGCGATTGCAAGTCTTGTTTATATTATAGCACATGAGTGAGTCATGTATGTTATCGGACACGGAATTGCTGCTTGCCTTGCACCGTCCAGCGTATGCAAAGCTGAAACGGCAGCAGAAGGTTCACCCTTTGGATACTTTTTCCTGTAAAGCATGATACGTTGTTTATTTGTTAGCACGAGGGACTAGGCCAGACTCAAAGAGCGACAGGAACTGGGCTGCGACGGCTTCTGGTTGAAGCTCTCCTTCTTCTTGATACCAATGTGCCAACCAATTGAAGGCTCCAAACAGCGTGAAGGTGACCATTTTAGGGTTACAGGGTGCAATTGATCCGTCTGTGATGCCCTCCTCGATCATCTGGCGCACTGCTAGATCAACACTCGCACGGGCGGTACGAAGTACCTGCCGGTTCTCTTGTGTCAGCGGCTCGTCCCCCGCAAGAATCAGACATGTGCCAAAATCCTGAACAATAATGCTCGCGTAGCTTTTTAAAAAAAGACGCACCTTTTCCAGTCCAGTTGTCCCCTGGGCCTTTGCCCTCTCCAGGGCTTCTTGAGCCTGTGCTAGAGCCACTCTACTACACTCAAACAGAATATCATCCTTGCTTTTTATATATAAGTAGAGGGCCGGTTTCGATACTCCAAGCTTCTGGGCCACATCGTCGAGCGTTGTTTGATGAAAGCCCGTTTCGTTAAATGTCCGTGCCGCCGTTCTCAAAAGTGCCTGACGTTTGAGCCGATGCTGCTCTTCTTTTCCTTGAATATCTGTAGACCAACGTGTCATGAGTCGTGACTCTCCCTTTCCTCTTTCCACCTCTCTCAGCACAGATGGAAGGTTCTCCCTCAATATGAGGTATCTCGCGTCTATCACTTACTATACGCTATCTCTTGACTTTTTTCAACCCACAAGTTACACTTGTTACCAGCAAGTAAGCAAGGTTTCTTTATAGTAGTTCCTTTTTCTGAGCTTTCAGAGAATCGCGAAGAAATCGCTGAAGACCAAAGGAGCAATGAGATGAACAACCAGGTGTGTGTCGTCGGGGTTGGTATGACCCCTTTCGTGAAACCTGGAGCAAACGAACCCTATACGATGATGGGTGTCCAGGCGGTCAAAGACGCATTAGAAGATGCAGGGGTGGACTACACGCTTGTACAACAGGCATATGTTGGATATGTCTATGGTGATAGTACCTGTGGTCAGGCGGTCCTCTACACTGTTGGCCTGACTGGAATACCTGTCCTGAATGTCAATAATAATTGTGCAACTGGGTCAAGTGCTCTCTATCTTGCTCGTCAGGCTGTTGAAGCTGGCATCGCTGATTGTGTGCTTGCACTGGGCTTTGAACAAATGGTGCCGGGAGCACTTGCTAATGTCTATCAGGACCGTCCAGCCCCACTTGCTTCATTCTTAGAGATCGCGGATGACGTTCAGGGCAGTTCAAAGGCCCCTATGGCGGCCCAACTCTTTGGTGGGGCAGGCGATGAGTATCAAGCGAAGTATGGAACGAAAAACGAGACCTTCGCGAAGATTACCGTGAAGGCACGTCGGCACGCGGAGCATAATAAGCGAGCTATTTTCCGTACTCAGTTGACCGTGGAAGAAATCCTGGCATCCCCTCAGATTTATGGCATGTTGACCCGACTACAGTGTTGCCCTCCAACCTGTGGTGCCGCGGCAGCCATTGTCTGTTCCGCATCCTTTGCCCGTCAACATGGTCTCAATGCTTCTATCATCATCACGGGCCAAGCCATGACCACTGATCTTCCCTCAACGTTTGCTGAGCGTAGCATGACAAAAGTGGTGGGATACGACATGACCGCACTTGCCGCACGTCAGGTATACGACCAGTCGGGCATCGGACCAGACGAATTGGATGTCGTTGAGTTACACGACTGTTTTACCTCAAATGAGTTGCTATCCTACGAGGCACTCGGACTCACACCCGAAGGGACAGCCGAGCAGTTCATTTGCGATGGTCAGAATACCTATGGTGGAAAAGTGGTGACGAATCCATCAGGTGGGTTGCTCTCGAAGGGACATCCGCTTGGCGCGACTGGATTGGGGCAATGCGCTGAATTGGTGTGGCAGTTACGTGGTCAGGCAGGTGTACGTCAGGTGCAAGGTGCCAGGATAGCTCTACAGCACAATATTGGGCTGGGCGGTGCCTGCGTCGTGACCCTCTATCAGCG
>CAXTWV010000139.1:0-10668 GCA_964248005.1 uncultured Ktedonobacteraceae bacterium
GCTGATAGCATCTGTGAGGGGGCTGCATACCATGCTCCTACCCAGTTTGACCGAGAGGTGGCTGACGCAGAAACAGAGTGAACCTGATTGTCTCTTTCTAAACTCATAAACATTATCCTTTTATTCAACGTTCTTGCAATTATTGTACTCTACTGCTCACGCTATTCAGTTCTAGCTCAGTCAACTTTGCACTAATACGCCAGAGCCGTTCAGCCGTAGCCTCGTCATAAGAAGCGGGCGACGAGCGTACAATCTTTTTCCGAAAGTTCATATACTTGCCAGTGAGTACTTCTACATCTGGTGAGGATGCCAAGTAGATTGAACTTTGCGCCGCATGCTTGGCTGTCAACCAGTATGAGAAGAAAGGCAGGATAAGCCGAACTGCAAGGGGTAATGGGACAGCTCTTGTCCCTTCGAGAGTACCACCGGGGTCGGCTGCATTCACAGTCACATGAGTGCCATTCAGACGACGCGCGAGTTCGTAGGTGAAGAGCAGATTCGCGAGCTTTGCCTGCTGATAGGCATGCATCTGGTCATAATCTTTTTCAGATTGGAGGTCATCAAAGTCGATGCGGCCAGAACGATGTTGTGTCGAATTGACGTTTACGACCCGTGCAGGTGTGCTGGCTTTCAATGTAGGGAGTAACAGATTCGTCAGAAGGAAAGGAGCTAGGTAGTTTGTCACGAAGGTCGCTTCCAAGCCATCAGAGGTCACCTTCCGCTGTGCGTTGACACCGCCTGCATTATTCACCAGTATATGCAAATGGGAAACATGGGTGGTGATAGACTCTGCCAGACGACGGACCTCGGCAAGATTCGAGATATCCGCCTGAAGAAAGGAAACCTTTGTATTGCCTGTTTGGTGCTGTATGCTCTCCACTGCGGCGCGTCCGCGTGTTGCATCACGGCCGACGAGAATCACTGTTGTGCCAAGTACGGCGAGTCCACGCGCTGTCTCATAACCAATGCCTTTGGTGCCACCTGTCACAACAGCGGTCTTTTCTTGCATATTCCAAGCTGTGCTCATTGTTTGTCTTCCTTTCGATGTTCCTCAAACACTGTCATCCCTGTACATAGCAAATGCGGATATGCTATACTGAGTGACAGTGCAATCACTAATGAACATGCTGTTCATTTAGAGTGACTGCCCTATTGTACAATACGCCTCTACTTTGGAGCAAGCGAAAATGAGCGTGGTAGAGTTGTCGAACACAAGGACACTATATGTTCACTATTGAACAGAGGAACAAGCAAATGAACGGAAATCGACTCTTGGATCGTCGTATTCAACGCACGCGCCCACTGCTTCAGGAGGCTCTCTTTCACCTGATTGTCGAGCGTGGCTATGAGCGCATCACGATTGCCGATATTACGGAGCAAGCCAATTTGGGACGGACCACGTTTTACCTGCACTACCGCGACAAAGATGATCTGCTGCAGGAAAGTATCAAAGCACTCCTGCACGACTTGCATCTGGACGTGGAGCTTGAAACGGAAGGGCCATGTACCTACCCCATGGTGACCATCCGTATTTTCCAGCATGTTGAACGAAGGCGGCAATTGTATCAAGCGATGCTCAAAGAAGCGGGACCAACCAGGACCCTTGAGGACGTTATGAGAACCTATTTTACCGAACTATGTCAACGGTTTCTGCCGAGAGATTCGTTGAAAACGGAAAACTCCTCATTGGTGAGCAGTGAGTTACTTGCGGTCCACGCAGCAGGTTCGCTGATCGGGTTACTCTCCTGGTGGCTCAATCATGAGGTCACACCTTCTGCTGAGGACATGGGAACGATCTATTGTCAATTGATGGCGAATTCCCTAGCGTAAATTCCCTAACAATGCTCGCGCAATGACGACACGCTGTATCTGGTTCGTGCCCTCGAATATTTGTGAAACTTTGATGTCGCGCATATAGCGTTCGGCGGGGTAGTCGCGGACATAGCCAGCACCACCAAGTATTTGAACGGCATTTGTGGTGATCTCCATTGCGGCGTCGGTGGCGAAACACTTTGCCATTGATGCATACATACCTGTGTTTTGGCCTGTGTCCAGTTTGTGTGCGGCTTCGTAGACGAGGAGGCGCGAGGCTTCGAGCTTCATCGCCATATCCGCTAGCATAAACTGAATACCCTGGAAAGTTGCGATGGCTTTACCGAATTGCTGCCGTTCTTGTGCGTAAGTACGCGCTGTGTCGAAGGCGGCTTGCGCGACTCCAACCGCGACGGCACCAATATTGATGCGTCCGCCATCGAGTGAGGCGAGCGCGATTTTGAAGCCTTGTCCCTCTTCACCAATACGGTTGGCGACAGGAATTCTACAATCCTCAAAGAGGAGTTCGCGTGTGGGGGACGAATGGAGGCCCATTTTGCGTTCGGTCTTGCCGAAGGAGAAGCCGGGAGTGTCTTTCTCGGCGACGATGCAGGTGATGCCAGACGAACCCTGTTCTTGTTTTGTGCGCACCATGAGCAGATAGATATCGGCCTCGCCACCGTTTGTGACCCAGAGTTTTGAGCCGTTAAGGACATAGGAGTCACCGTTCCGTTCTGCTCGACATTGTAGGCTCGCGGCGTCTGAGCCGGAGGCAGACTCACTCAACGAAAATGCACCCAGCAGTTTCCCAGAGGCCAGCTGTGCTACCCATTTTTTGCGTTGTTCGTCGTTGCCAAAGCGAGCTAACGAACCCGTTACCATATTGTGAACGGAAAGTCCAACGGCGGTTGCCATCTCGCCCTGTGCCAGTTCTTCGTAAACGATGGCACCCATCAGGCGGCTCAGCATGAGACCTCCATGTTCTTCTGGCGTGGTCATGCCTAATAAACCGAGGTCTGCCATCTTCGCATACACGTCTCGTGGGAAGTGGTGCGTTTCGTCCCACTCTTCCGCGTGAGGCGTGATTTCTTGTGCGGTGAAACGACGCACCATGTCGCGTATATCTGATTGCTCGTCGTTGAGGTCAAAATTCATGGTTTTTGTGGTCCTTTATATGGTATGGCTCGCAAATCCGTAACAATGAATACGTCGCCTGTAGGGACCGATGTATCACGTCCTTGTTGGCAATCAAAAATGTCGGAGATCATAGAAACGTATTCCACATCCTGTAAACGTGTTCAATTGGGCAAAGGACGTGATACATCGGTCCCTACAGGCGGCGTATCCAGATGAATGTATCAATTATATAGTTGGTCTCTACAACAACGTAAACATCTACATCATACCACGCATTGCTCGGCGATATATTCCAGTTGCTGTTTCACAAGAGCCATGCTGCCGGGGCGGTTGTCGGGGTCCAAATCGACCATTTGCATAAGTAGACGATCCAATAAATTGAGTGCTACTGTTTGCGGATGATGCAGATTGTACGTATGCAGAGGCTGAAAACGAAAGGGAACTTCAGTGGGATCGTTGCCTGTGAGCATCTGATGAAGGAGTGCGCCGAGGCTATAGATGTCGGCATAAGGCGTTGTTTGTGATTTACCATATTGCTCAGGCGCGGCATAGCCAGGAGAGCCAAAAGCCATCGTATCTCTGAATTGTCCAGGCTTAAAATAGCGTGCGATACCAAAGTCGATTAAGCGTATATTGCCGTTAGGAATCAGCATCACGTTGGATGGCTTGAGATCGCGAAAGATGATTGGTGGTTGATGAGTGTGCATATAGTCAAGGACGATACAGAGCTGAATACCAACACGTAACACATCAAGCAGGTGCAGGAACTGCCCTCCAATTGTTTGCTCCAGATGGCGTTCCAGTGTCTCACCCTCGATAAAGTCCATCACAAGATACCAATGTTCTGTATCAGTAAAATAGTCGTACAGTTTTGGTAAGCCAGGATGGTGCAGATCAGAGAGAACCTGTACCTCACGATTAAATGACGCAGTGGCATCAAGTACCTCTTGCGGTTGTAGCCCTGTAAGGCTAATCTCTTTGATGGCGAGAATTTTGTTGTGAGAGAGGGTGTCCTGAGCTTTGAAGACTGAGCCGAAGCCGCCTTGACCGAGGGTGGAAAGAAGACGATATCGATCATGAAGCAGCTCATGAGAGGCTGCGACGACGAGATTCGCAACGGTAGAAGGTATCTCAGGAGGTTCTGGTATTTTTAAAATATAACGACAAGAGCTACAGAGAACAGTATCAATGCTATTCAGCGTCCCGCAGTATTGGCAAAACATGTTTTCCCTACTCTATAATAGACAGGTATCCGTGTTCTCATATACTATCATTCCCTGTCTACTACACTATCTCACCACATGTATGTATTCATCTGCCTATAAAGACGTATAGCTACAAGAAAAGTATAATCTATGACCTACAAAGGCTATTTCGTTCACGCGTATACTGTACTTAAGTAGAGCTTTGAGGGAAGTTTCTATACCGCTTGCCACACCTGTACCGTGCGGTCAACGCTAGCCGAAGCGATGCGTGTACTATCGGGAGACCATGCAACGGCAGTAACATACCCAACGTGACCATGATAGACGAAGCTTGAGCTTTTTGTTGCTACACTCCATAAATCGACTGTTTTGTCATTGCCACCGGAGGCGATATGCTTTCCGTTCGGTGCCCACGCGACACAGTTCTTCATGCCCTTTCTGCTAATACCATAGGAGGACGCTGTTATTCCAGTCAAGGCATCTCGAATGAGAATCCAATGGTCACTACTCGCTGAGGCAATATATTTGTTATCAGGCGACCACGCGAGTCCGTTGACGCGTCCATCGTGGCTATACATTTTCAGTACGTCTCGTTGCGAGGAGAGCAGAGAGGTAAGGGTAGTAAAAAAAGTCTTTTTTGGTTGCTCTTTAACGGGATACCACACCAATACCAGACGGTCTTCGCCGCCAGAGGCAACACGTCTTCCATCAGGCGACCACGCAACTGCATGAACTGTATCAGTATGGTTACGGAATATATACTGGTTGGTTCCCTGCGAACTATCCCAGATATGCACCGTTTTGTCTGTTCCCGCCGACGCAATCTGCGAAGGAAGAGCATTCCCGTATGTTGAGAGGATAGGCGACCATGCAAGTGCGTTGACAGGCCCATTATGTCCAGTATATGTGACAAGGAGTACACCGGAGAGAGCATTCCATACGCGCACCGTCCCATCGTCGCTAGCGGAAGCAAGATGTGTGCTATCAGGGGACCATACAAGTGCATTCACGCGATCTCGATGTTCTTTATACGTTGTAAGTTGCTTGCCGTTGGTCGCGTCCCAAACGTGTACCGTTTTGTCATAACTGGCTGAGGCAAGCCATTTGCCATTCGGAGACCACGCAAGCGAAGTGACACGACTACTGTGTCCATAGCAGGCAAAGAGCATATTGGACATGGGCGGTATCTGGAGAATAGAGACGCCCTTTGAAGCTTTTATGGGAGTTTTTGGCAGCATTGTAGGTGCTTGGTAGATGGATGGAATAGTGCTGCGTAAAGGCTGTAATTGTCCTTGTTGATACTGTATCGCGAGGCGTTGTAGTTCTTGTTTCACTACAAGAATGGTCGCTGGTCGTTTGTTGATATCAACACTTACCATAGTTGCCAGCAAGGTGTCGAGTCCAGCAAGGGTTGGTGTATCTTTGAGCACAACAGGAGCAAAGGTAAATGGTGAGTCTGACGGATCATGTCCTGTGATGAGTTGGTGTAATGTTGCACCAAGACTATAAATGTCGGCACGAACGGTTGTTTGTGACTTGCCATATTGTTCTGGCGCGGCATATCCAGTTGAGCCAAGCGCGGTTGTGTCCTTGCTTTGTCCGGGTTTGAAGTGACGCGCGATACCAAAATCAATCAGGTAAATATGGCCCGTTAGGGTAAGCATGACGTTGGCGGGTTTCAGGTCCCGAAAGATAATTGAGGGTTGGCGTGAGTGCAGATAGCTCAGTACATCGCAGAGTTGTAGCCCGATGGTCAGCGTTTTTTCGATGGGAAGACGTGTGTGTCCAAGGTCTATGAGATGATCCTCTAGCGTCTTGCCGTCAATAAAGTCCATGACAAGGTACGAACGTCCATTGTCTATAAACTGCTCATAAATACGAGGTAAATTGGGATGTATGAGTCCTGCGAGCATGAGGGCTTCGCGCTTAAATGAGAGAGTGGCTTCTAGTAGTTCCTGGGCATTCATATTGCTCTGACTCATCTCTTTGATTGCTACGAGCCG
Source organism: uncultured Ktedonobacteraceae bacterium (assembly GCA_964248005.1). Lineage (GTDB taxonomy): Bacteria > Chloroflexota > Ktedonobacteria > Ktedonobacterales > Ktedonobacteraceae > JBBQVS01. The sequence goes on from CAXTWV010000139.1 coordinate 6,158, forward strand.
ATTGCCAAACTGCGTATCCGCCGCTTTATAGACTGCGCCGAAGCCCCCACGTCCCACCTGTGCAAGTACCACATAGCGTTGTTTTAACAGATGTTGATGCGAAAGAAGACCTGTGAGTGTAGAGGAACTGGTTGACCCATGCGTTATAGAGATATGCAGGGGTTGCCCACAAGCCTTACAAAAGGTTGCCTGTACACGATTAGCCGCGCCACATGTATCACAAAAGAGGTAAGGCGGAAGGGTCATGCCAGCGTGCCATCCTTTTCCAAACAAACATTTGTTCTTATCATCTAAACGGTAGACTAGTACATCTCTTAGACATTGTCAAGGTCTCAAAAAGAAAGCATTGTCGAAAACGTGACAACGTGTTATGCTACCTTTACAAAAGAAAAATAGAGCAATTCTTGCTCAACATATTCATTAGCAGTTCGAGCAATATGTATCATCTATAAGGGAGGTATATTTTTTATGGCAACGACTGAAGCAGAGAAACCGACATGTCCTGTATGTCATCAAAATGATATGGTTATGACAATGCAGGCAGCCTATGAATCGGGCGTGCAGCGTGCCGCGCCACCTGATATGCCAACGAAGAACATAGCAATGATGCCGTATATCATCGCATGTGGCGTCCTCGTCGGTATTTTCGTCTTTCTTATCGTCGTCTTAATCGGAGGGTTGGAAGCAAGCCTTAATCCAGTCTGGATGGTTGTGCTTGTAGCCTTAACATTTGTGAGTATTGTGAGTGCGCTTGTTGTCTCTTACACGGCTTTCCAACGTGTGGTCAAGGGCGATGCTGAGGCAACGGAGCGTTTCCCAGCCTGGGACCGTGCCACGGCTGCCTGGAACAAACTTCGCTATTGTAAGCGTGATGACGTGGTGTTTGATCCTGAAGTAAGCAAAGTTATCTCCAACGAGGCAGTTGCAGCCCTTCGCACGATGGAAGAAGGGAATGCGGAAAAGGTCGCTACAACGCTTGCTGAGAAGTAAGTGTATAACAAAACGATGCGTAAGCGGTACTGCCTACGCATCGTTTTGTTCTATCGTGATCTAACCACCACTCATGATATTTTCGTCGGTAGCACGGCGTCTAGGCCAATCAACTTTTGTTTCATCGGTGAAGAGCGTGCCCGCGTTTGCCTCTTCCTCTTCCTGGCGTCTATCAGCCTCGGCATACAAATTAGCAGCCGCTCTTCCCGCGTCAAAGGTAAACGCGTTATTCAGTTCTGGGTTATTGGCAACGGCTTCAAACTGGGCCGCAAGGTTGCGAATCGTTTCTGCTTCTTTGATATTCCCATTTTTCACTTCGGTGTATGCTTTGCGTAACGTCTCTTCTTTTAGTCCCTTTGGAACCTGAGCATTTGCTACTGCTTGTGGTGGTGGCGCAGACTGCTTTCCTTGTTGAGGCTGTGCCATGATTGGTTGAGGAGCTTGTTGAGGTTGAGGAACGGTAGCTTCTACGTTTTTCCGTGCGATTGGTTCCGTTGTTTCATCCTGTAATACACGACCGTGTGGTGCGAGAAAGATGTCGTAGAGGCGAACCTCGTTAATACGCACTCCCCAAAGGGCGGCACGGTCGCGCACGCGCTGCAAGACTTGCCCGTTAACTTGTTCCCAGCGAGCTTCACCCTCTGAAAGCGGAATTGCACTCCCATGTGTTGGACGCATATGCATCCCTTGGGGCCAAGCGATGAAATCCTCTGGGGTAAAGGTTTTCGCGACCGTTTGTAGTGAAGCGACGAAAATGTCTTGTAGACTCTCTTCCCAGTTCTTTACGCTGGTCACGAGGTACGCGTCTTCGGGCTGTAGCTGGTAGTTTATGCTGCCACGCAATACGACATCTTCGTCGCGTGTCATTTGCACACGCTGTATAGGAGTTTTCCAGGTTGTTTCAGCCGTACTCAGGTGATGTGAGATCTGCTCCCAGGGCAACAGGATATTAAAGCCGGGATAGAGGGTTCGCTTGTATTTTCCAAAAGAGCGCACGATATCCACATATTCCTCTGCCACAGGATGAATGTAGCGTCGTGCGAGAAAAATAGAGAGACCAACAAAGATGAGAAGGACGATGATACCTGGAAGGAGACCAAAGAGCGCGAAACAGCCGACAAGCATAAAAAGAAAAAAGCCTGCTACAGTATATATGGTCCATAAACCAGTTGTCGTATCAGTATAGTAGGTTGCGACACCTTGAGCCAGAGCAATAGCCAGAATAATAATTGCGAGAGGAAAGAGTGTTTGTGGTGGCAAATTGGCGTGACCTGTTGCTACAATTGGCAATACAATCAGACTGGTAAGTCCTGCGAAGAGAAGGGGTACCAGAATGAATGAGGAATAACGCCCTATTTGGCCCATAAGTACAGTGCGTGCGGAGGTCGATTCGCTTTCCTCTTCAGAAGGCTCGTTTGCTCCTACATGTAAAGCATTGATAGCTGTTGGAACCGTTGGAATCTCCTGTTCCTGTTCCTGTTGAATTGATGGGATATCCATTTCGTCGTCGTCTGGTTCCCAGGGAGCATCTGGCACTTTGTACGTTGGAGGAGCTTGCCAGGTAGAGCCTGAGTCTTTCCTGTCTAAAGGCATGAGTGTGTATACCTTCCTCTCGTCTTCTCTTGTTAGACCTGAAGCTTCTTTTTGACACCGCATGAGCCACAACCACCACCTCCATGTGTGCTACAGCCACCGCTACTACACGAACCACTGCTTCCGCATGAACCACACCCGCCTCCACCTTTGACCCCACAACTACCACAACCACCTGCTTTGCTTATTCCTGCATCTGTATCTATGGGTGAACTTACTGGCACCTGAATAATGGCACCGCTTTCGAGCATCACGTCCACCGAATCTTTTGGAACGTTGACCGAAACGACTTTTCCTGGGCCACTAGGTGTTGGAAGCATCGCCCCAATTTGAGGCATTTGTTGTTTCGCCTGAATATAGTTATCGTTTTCATAAGAAAGGCAACACAGGAGTCGCCCACAAACACCGGATATTTTCGAGGGGTTAAGCGGTAGCCCTTGTTCCTTTGCCATTTTAATGGAGACAACGCCAAAGTCAGTAATCCAGGAACTACAGCAGAGTGTTTTTCCGCATGGTCCCACGCCTCCCTGTTGCTTTGCCTGATCTCGCGCCCCAATTTGACGTAGTTCGATACGCGTGCGAAAGGTCGCCGCAAGGTCGCGCACAAGGGCACGAAAATCGACGCGTTCTTCTGCTGTAAAGTAAAAGGTCAAGCGACTCCCATCGAACGTGTATTCGGCCTCGACGAGCTTCATCGGCAAATGATGTTGCACGATGCGCTCTCCACAGCGCACAATGGCCTCTTTCTCTTTACTTTTAAAGGAGAGCATCATACGTAGTTCGTCTTCAGTCGCTAAGCGTAGAATAGGTTTAAGTGGGTCGCTGAGATCACCTTCAGCAATCTTTTTGGAGGCGATCACCACGCGTCCAGCCTCAACACCACGTACCGTCTCGACAATAACGAACTGACCCGTAGCATACGTTTGGCCCTGTGGATCAAAATGGTAGATGCGTCCAGCAGGACGGAAACGAATGCCAGTAATGATCACGGTGTTTTCGATACTCGTTGCCAATGACATAGCTACTCAATCTCTAGTATATATTGCTCTGTAGGGGTCTAATTCATTACACCCTTTTTGCGGCTTGCGATGCGCGTCTAGGGTGTAATGAATTAGACCCCTACAGGCATGCACAACGGCTTTGTTGCACACAAGTTGTCATTACAATTTACATTTCGTTAGTGAGGAGGATGGCCTCCGCGACTTCGCGCATAGATTTGCGGTTGTTCATGCTGGCTCGCTGAATCTTGCGGAATGCATCTGACTCAGATAAGCCTTGCTTTTCCATGAGGAGACCCTTCGCCCGTTCGACGATCTTGCGTGTCTCTAGCTGCTCGCTTAGAGTACGCGTCTTCTCTTCGAGCGCACGAAACTCGTTGTAGCGTGCGAGTGCCACTTCAATGGCTGGTGTGACCTCACTTTCACGCAACGGTTTCACGATATAGTTGACAACGCCCGCTTCTTTGGCGCGTTCAACAAGCGGTAAGTCTCCGAAGGCTGTGAGCAACAACACTGGTGCAATCTTTTCTTGTGTGAGTGTTTCGGCGGCAGCAATGCCGTCCATATCGGGCATCCGAATATCCATGATAATCAGGTCTGGTCGTAGTTCACGGGCCAGATTGACGGCACTCAAACCATCCCCTGCCTCGCCGACCACGAGGTAGCCTTGCTTGGTCAGCACATCTTTTAAGTCCATGCGCTGAATTGTCTCATCATCCGCGATAATAATCCGTGTTGGCATCGTGTTCACCTCAAAGCCTTTGGTCTATCCCAACCAAGTATTACAAACAAACCCTCTCTACGTAAACAGAGTATATCATACCTGCTAGGATGAGTCGAGAGGAAACAGATGGGTAAACGTGGCATAAACCATACAAAAAATGGGGAAAACAAAATTTTACCCAAGGGTTTTTTGTTTTTTCCACGTTT
>CAXTWV010000139.1:10678-11909 GCA_964248005.1 uncultured Ktedonobacteraceae bacterium
CTCTACTTCCAAAAAAAAAAACCTCACCTCCCCAAAAACACTTTTCTCCTTTTTTTTTTTTTGGTTTATGCCACGTTCGCCATGACCTCTTCGCTCATCATTGCTGTTAGCATACGTGTTTCGCGCACGATTTTTTGTAGTTGTTCAGGAGTGATGGATTGACGACCGTCGCAGAGAGCACTATTGGGGTCTTGATGTACCTCGATGATAAGGCCATTGGCTCCGGCTGCGATACTTGCCCGTGACATAGTGGGAACGAGTTCACGTTTGCCTGTGGCATGGCTGGGATCGACAATGATGGGGAGATGTGTCAGTTCGTGGAGCAGGGGAACACAGGAGAGGTCGAGGACGTTACGCGTTTGCTGGTCGTAGCTGCGGATACCACGTTCGCATAGGATCACGTTAGGATTGCCTGCCGCAACGATGTACTCCGCCGCCAATAACCATTCGTCAATCGTCGCTGAGAGACCACGCTTGAGCAGGACGGGACGTTTCTCGGCATGGCGTCCAGCGGCGAGGAGCAAGGGGAAGTTTTGCATGTTACGACTCCCGATTTGCAGAATGTCGGCGTGCTGAGCAACCGCCTCAACTAAATCCGGCTCCATGACCTCTGTAATGACAGGTAAGCCAGTTGCTTCGCGTGCCTCTGCTAAGAGGTGTAGCCCTTCGATACCGAGACCCTGGAACTGGTAGGGCGAGGTACGCGGCTTGAAGGCACCACCACGCAATATATCCGCACCTGCATGTTTGACCGCGTGGGCAGTATGCAGGAGCTGTTCTCTATTCTCAACCGCACATGGACCCGCGATAATGGCGGGTGTTGTGCTCCCAATTATCACCTGTTCACAGTCATGACCCGTGCCAACGAGGACACTAGTATCTTCAGCCTTAAATGCACGGCTTACCAGCTTGTAGGCTGTTTTGACACGGGTGATACGCTCAACAGCTGCTTGCTCACCCAAGTGCGCTTGTGCTTCACGATCAAGGCATGTGCCGTCAAGGACGATTAGCTCTTGCCCATCCATGACGGTGGTCGTGATGGGATGGAGGCTGCCTGTGACGCGACATACCTGCGTCATGAGTTGTGTACGCTCTTCGCTTGTGGCCTGGCTACGAATGGTGATAATCATGGAACAAATCCTCTTTTCATGTTGTGGGCATTGAAACCCGTACAAATTTTGAGAAACAAAAAAGCAGAGGTTGTTTTCCTCTGCTTTCCCAGCACGCTGGT
>CAXTWV010000140.1:0-11827 GCA_964248005.1 uncultured Ktedonobacteraceae bacterium
AGAAATTTATGCGTCATTTTATCTCTACTCTTGAGAGAGACACAGCCCCTCGTCTACAGGACCAGGTAGCGATTGATTGCGGAGCATTAGCTATGAATATATAGTCCATAGCCACTACGCCGGAGAGCGCAGACGATACATACCTGAAACTGCACCAACGAGGTTCTGTCCCCTATTCCCTGTTTTTTACGGAAGGAGTAGGCGACAGACCTTTTTTGTGGCTGTGAAGAGATTTCCGTTTTTGCCGCCATTCGTGGCGCATCACTCGATAGAAGGGGGTCTTTTCATGAAAGACACAAACGAATTACCAGAAGGGACAGAGCAGGCGAAGCAACCGAAACCAAGAACGCCCGCCCGTCCTAAAACAGAAAGTGCCACGTCTGCAGGCCAGGATGCGAATGCGCGACCACCAGTACGGCGTCGAACGTCACCTCCCGCAAACACAGCAACAACGAGTGTCCCAGCAACACAGAACGGATCCAATACCACTACACACAAAGATACTATCGTACACACAGATACTCCACTATCAGCACAAAACGGAGCTGATACTCCTGTATCGCCTGCACCAGTTCAGCGTACAGATGCAGCTCCAACGCAACGCGCGGAAGGCGGCCCGGTACAATCACGGCCTAATAGTGCGCCACGTCAAAACTCTACCCAGGGACAGCGGCCTAACAATGCTCCGGGGCAACGAACCGAGGGTAGTTCACGTCCTGCGTATCGCTTTGAAGGCGGACAGACGCAACCACGCCCGAACTTCACACCTGTCCAGCGTCCCGATGGTGGACAGAGGCCAAGCAACCCGCCGATGCAACAACGCTCGAATGGACCACAGCAACAGAGGCAAGGTGGAGCACCGATGCAGCAGCGTCCTGCTGGTCCAAATGCATACCCACAAAGGCTGGGCAACAATCCAACACCACAGGGACAACGGCAACAAGGCAACTTCGCACCACGACCTGTGGCAAATCAGAGTGGCACAACCTATCCACCATCGACACAACAGCGAAACGGTGGGCGTCCAGGCGGTTCTGCTCCAAACGGGACACGGCCTGCCTATGGGAACAATCATAATGGAAATGGGAATGGACAAGGTGGACATGGGCGTCCAGGCTCTAACGGTGGGCGTCCAGGCGGTCCACCAACGCAGCGTCCACAAGAGCGACGCGCGGCAGCCGTAAAAGAGAAGGTAACAGGCCCAATTGCTCTACCACCACAGATTATGGTGAAAGACCTCGCCGACCTGCTCAAAGCAACGCCAAATGAGGTCATTAAGGTTCTCATTGGGAACAAAATTTTCGCGAATATCAACCAGGTCATTGAGTACGAAAAGGCGGCAACGGTTGCGAAAGAACTTGGTTTTGAGCCAAGTCCAAGCGAGACCGCAGCAACCACAGGAACCCAAGGCACAACGGTTTCCGCGAATGAAGCAATGATAGCCGCGCGTGATGATGATGGCACAGTGGTGATCCCACCAGTTGTCACTATCATGGGCCACGTCGATCATGGCAAAACTTCTCTCCTCGATACCATTCGGAAGACGAAAGTAGCGGCTGGCGAGGCTGGCGGTATCACGCAACATATTGGTGCATATCAGGTTGAAGTCAATGGCAAGAAGATTACATTTCTTGACACTCCTGGTCACGAGGCATTTACCGCTATGCGTGCGCGTGGTGCGCAGGTAACGCATATCGTTATCATCGTGGTCGCGGCAGACGACGGTGTAATGCCACAAACGCGTGAGGCAATCTCGCATGCACAGGCTGCGAAAGTGCCAATCATTATCGCACTCAACAAAATCGACAAAGCTAATGCCAATCCTGACCGCGTGAAACAACAACTCGCCGAAATGGGCGTGGTGATTGAGGAATACGGTGGCGACATCATCTGTGTTCCCGTCTCCGCACGCAAAGGTACTGGTATTGACGAACTACTCGACTACATTCTGCTAGTAGCAGAAATCCAGGATATCAAGGCAAACCCAAACCGTCTCGCCACTGGTGTGATCATTGAGGCACGTCTGGAAAAGAACTCTGGTCCAACAGCGACCGTGCTTGTACAGCAAGGTACACTAAAGATGGGGGACAATATTCTCGTTGGTGCTATCGCGGGCAAGGTTCGCGCCATGTTCAATGACCGGGGCAAGCGTATTCAAAAGGCACCGCCGAGCACACCTGTTAGCATTATTGGCTTGCCAGAGGTGCCGCAAGCAGGCGATCAACTTGAGGTCACAGCCGATGAGAAAACCGCCAAGCAACGCGCACAACTAGAAGCTGAGAAGCGCAAGAACGAGAGTACGCCACTTGGTCAAGTCAGTCTTGACACACTGTACACACAGATGCAAGAGGGCAAGGTCAAGGAACTCAACATCGTCCTCAAATGCGACGTACAAGGTTCTGCTGAAGCACTGAAAAACGCGCTGAGCAAGCTCAGTGAGGAGAACATTAAAGTTCGCCTCATTCACGAGGGCATCGGCAATATTAGCGAGACTGATGTACATCTCGCGGCAGCATCGGATGCGGTTGTGATTGGCTTTAACGTCAAGGCCGACGGTGCGGCACAACGTCAGGCACAAAAAGAGGGCGTCGATATTCGCTACTACAATGTCATCTACAAGTTGACTGACGAAATCCAGGCTGCCTTGACAGGTATGTTGGAGCCAACATATCACGAGGTCATTGAAGGTCATGCCGAAGTTGTGCAGACGTTCAAAGCTGGTAAGACAACGGTTATCGCGGGTTGTCGTGTCGTTGATGGCAAGCTGACGCGTTCCTCACAGGCGCGTGTCATGCGTAAGGGCGAGAAGGTCCATGAGGGCAAAATCGATTCCATTCGCCGTGGCAAAGACGATGTGCGTGAGGTTGCAACTGGCTACGAGTGTGGTATTGTGCTTGAGGACTTCACCGCGTTTGAGGCTGGCGACATCATCGAAGCCTTCGCCCAAGAGCGCGTGAAAGCGTAGTACTGGTAGGGACCGATGTATCACGTCCTCTTGGCCTATTCGATTGCCGACAAGGACGTGATACATCGGTCCCTACAATACGATAGAGGGAAAAAGATGGCAAATCCACATAGACAAGAGAAGCTGGGAGAGCAGTTTGCAGAAGAGCTAAGCGAGCTTATGCGTACTCGTCTGAAAGACCCGCGTGTGGGGTTCGCCAGCATCACCCGTGTTGAGGTCAGCAACGACCTGCGACACGCGAAGGTATTTATAAGCGTCATGGGGACGCCGGATGAACAAAAGGCTACGATGAAAGGCTTGAGCAACGCGGCAGGCTACTTACGTCATGAGCTTGCGACACGTATTCCTTTGCGCTATATGCCAGAGCTTGCATTTAAGCTCGATACGTCGATAGAAGAGGGATCGCGCGTTCTCGACCTTATCAAACGAGCGACGCAAGAAGATGAGGAACGCAGTAGGGCAGCAGCAGCCGTTCAAGCAGAAACGCACGAGGAAGCATGAGCACTACAACAACGAGTACATCATCATTATTGCAGCCGCAGATAGATACGACTCTATTACAAGAAGCAATGGCGTTGATCGAATCAGCACAACGTATTGCTTTACTCGCCCATGAACATCCTGATGGTGATTGCCTTGGCGCGGCACTCGGTTTCGCGCATATTCTTGACGCAATGGGGAAGACGTGTGTACCCGCTTGCGCTGATCCAGTACCTCAGTCATTCACCTTCATTCCTGGTAGCGAGCGTCTACGACAAAGCCTCGGTCCCGTAGGTGAAGAGCCGTTTGATCTCGTTATTGCCCTTGATGCAGGTGAGTTGACTCGCTATGGTGCCTTGTATGAGCGACATCATGCGTTTCTCGATACCGTCACTATTCTTAACATTGACCACCATATCAGTAGTCAAGGTTGTGGACGAGTCAATATCATCGACCCCAAGGCTGCTTCGACAACAGAATTACTTGTGCTATTTCAACAGCAGGCACAACTGCCACTGACAAAGGACGCCGCGCAGTGTCTCCTGACTGGCTTAATTACCGATACCTCATCCTTCCAGTTCACAAGTACCACGCCCCGTACAATGGAGGCGGGCGCGATTATGGTTGGTGCGGGAGCAGTAGCCGAAACCATTGTCGGACCTATCTATCGCACGAAATCGTTAGCGCATGTGCGTCTACAAGCTCAGGTTATTGAACATATCGAGACTGCGTGCAATGGGCACTTGGCATGGTCGTATGCAACCGAGAAAACGTTGGCTGCGACAGGGGCAACGACTGATATGGATAACAATTTCTCTGGTTTTCTTCGCGATATCGAAGGAGTACAAGTTGCCGCCTTCTTCAAAAGCTATGATGAACCGAATATGACGCGTCTCAGTTTGCGGTGCGCGGAACCATATAGTGCGGCTGATATCTGCCTGAGTCTTGGCGGTGGCGGTCATGCGCGTGCGGCAGGGGCAACAATTTATAAGCCAATTGAAGAAGCTATACCAATGGTTGTTGCCATATTGAAACAAGCCATAGAAAGCACACATGCGTAGCATGGACGGCATTCTCAACATTCACAAAGCTACAGGCATGACTTCGCATGACGTGGTAGCAAAAATACGGAAGCTTCTTCAACAAAAGCGTGTTGGGCATGCCGGAACTCTTGATCCCGCCGCGAGTGGCGTCTTGCCTATTTGTGTGGGACAGGGAACACGAGTCGCGGAGTATCTCAGTGAGAGCGGCAAAGCCTACCAAGCGGAAATACTTTTCGGGACCGTTACCGATACGTATGATGCGGAGGGGACTATTCTCCGCACACACGATACATCAACCCTGACGCTCTCAAAAATTGAGGAAATACTGCCACAGTTTCTAGGTCTCCAGATGCAAATGCCTCCACACTACTCGGCGATTAAACTGCAAGGCCAACCAGCCTACGAACGGATGCGTGCGGGCGAAGAGATCACACTTAGCGCACGCCCTGTTATATTCTATCAACTGCGCATCCTGGACTGGCAAGCACCACGCTTGACACTTGCCATCGACTGTAGCAAAGGCACCTATATTCGCTCGCTGGCCTACGATTTAGGAGAGCGACTTGGCTATGGTGCGCATCTCTCCGCACTTCTACGCACTCGTAGTGGCCCGTTTCTGCTTGCGGAAAGCGTCACACTGGAACAGATTGCGCAAGCCGTTGAGAACAATACTATCGAGCAACTTGTCACATCCGCCGATACCGTTTTAGAGCACTATCCCGCGCTCCACCTTGACGCCTCTACAGTTGAGCGCGTCTTGCACGGAAACACCTTTCCCTATGATGCACCACCTGCTGAACTCGCTCGCGTCTATGACACACACGGACAGTTTCTCGCTATCGCAACATGGAACGCAGAACAACAAATGTGGCAACCAAAAAAAGTCTTTCATAACAAATTGGAAGAACATGATGGATAGATGCGCCATAAGCGCATCTATCCATCATGTTCTTCCAATTTGTTACAGGATTATTGCTAGCCTCTATAACCTGTGATAAGATAGGGTCGAAGAACAGAAGAACGGGCACCCTGCACCGAACATCAGCAAAAGGAATGGCCCACACACACTATGGAATTTACGACAACCCTGACACCAGAACAGCAACAACGCCCTATTGTTATCACTATCGGCAATTTTGATGGCATTCACAGAGGTCATCAGTATTTGATGCATGAATTAGGCAAGATGGCGAATGCACTTGGAGCAATACCTGTACTTGTGACCTTTGAGCCACACACACTTATGGTGGTACGACCGGATATAGACGTGCGCATTCTGACCACAACGCAAGAGAAATTAGCACTTGCGAAAACCTATGGACACATCGCCGAAAGCATTTTAATTCATTTCACGCCTGCGGTAGTCGCTATGAGTGCAACTGAATTTATGGATGGCTTATGTGAGCGTCTTACTATTAAAGGGCTGGTCGTTGGTGCAAATTTCAGTCTGGGTCGGAACCGTATGGGTGATACGACCTTTCTTGAGCAGTATGGACGTGAACATGGCATTGAGATTCGTGCGCTTCCGTTGGAAGAAGACACACAGGTACGCATCAGCAGCACGCGGATACGTGCGCTTGTGAGTGAAGGCCAGATTGAGGAAGCGAATACGTTGTTGGGACATCCGACGCTCATCAGTGGCGTGGTACAGCATGGCGACGAACGCGGACGCTTGCTAGGCTTTCCTACTGCGAACTTGTTGCCAGAACCCTATAGGCTTGTACCAGCAGATGGTGTGTATGCGGTGCGTGTGCATATACATGACGAGGAAGGAAACAGTAGTGACGAGAGTGAAGCTTCCACCGTTTACAATGGTGTAGCCAATATTGGCATTCGTCCAACGTTTAATGGAACGGAACGTAGAATAGAGGTACACATTTTCGATGCCACGCTCGATCTCTATGATAAACGTCTTGAAGTAGATTTTATCGCCCGTCTACGAGGCGAGCAACGTTTCTCAGGCATCGAAGCGTTGAAAGCACAAATATCCTTTGACGCTCAACAAGCGCGTCAGAGACTACAAAATTAGGAGGGTGAGCATCTTGAAAGCTCGCCAGAACCCACTTACAAAATTTGAATCATTCATGCAACGCATTGTCGAAGGCCCATTCGCGTGGCTCTTTCCGTCGCGTGTTGAACCGGTGGAGATCGCACGCAAACTTGAACGTGCGCTGGAAGACAACACGCGTATACAAGGTGAGGGAAGGCGACTGGCACCCAATGTTTACGACATCTATCTAAGCATCAAAGATCACCAGCAAATGTCGCCAAGCCAGAACATGCTCATTCACGATTGGCAAAACAATCTGGTAGAATATGCACGCCATCACCACTACACACTTCGCACGGTGCCAATCTTGCGACTACACGCCGATAGCTCGCTGCGTGCGGGTCTTGTACGTATCGAAACAGAACTAGCAGACCGTCAAAGCGGAGGTTCTGATGGTGGCATGGCGACACAGGCTCTGAGTGCCGAGCAATTAGCGCAAATTCGCGCACAGTTGCCACAGGGACAACAACTCCCTGGCATCCCTGATACAGCAGGCTCGTCGCCACATCAACCGAATATAGCCGCACGTCCCAGTGCTGTGAGCAATCCAAATATGCCCGCAATGCCGCCATCAGCACCGCTTGTGCAAGTACCGCCCGCACAACTTGTCATTCGCTTGCCACAAGCAGGGCAACAAACCTATCGTATTGAAAAACCCATTATCAATATTGGTCGCCAATTAAGTAATGATATTATTGTTGAGGATAAGAAAGTCTCTCGCTATCACGCACAGATAAAATATCAACCAGATGGACAATTCGCCATCTTTGATCTGGGTAGCACCAATGGTATCACGATCAACGGTACACCGGGTATGCGCCAACATACGCTGCGCAACGGTGATCGTTTCACTATTGGGAGTTACGACTTTTACTTCGAGCGAAGGTAATCAACAATGCCATTAGATTCTTTCTTATTAATATTACGACTCTTGTTGATCGTGTTGCTCTACCTCTTTTTGATGCAAGTTGTGATTGCTATCACGCGTGACTTGCGTAAGACAGCGGCGGTGAGTGCTGATGCAGGGCGAAACGTCCCCGCAGTGCTTGGTCATCTCGTCGTTGTCGATAGTGGTCCCAGCAGCATCACGCCAGGGACAAGTTTCGAGCTTGAGCCACAGACAAATATTGGACGTGGACCAACAAACACAATTCAAATACCCGATACGTTCATTTCGTCGGAACACTCGCGCCTATGGTACCGCAACGGGCAGTGGTTTGTACAAGATGCAGGTAGTGTCAACGGTACCTTCGTCAATAATCAACCAGCCTATACCGCGTTGCCTGCCAAAGTTGGCGATATCGTGCGCGTTGGCTACATCCAATTCAAACTGACACAATAATACTACTTATTGCTAGATATGAGAGGTTTTGATACATGGCAAGCCGATCCCCTAGTGCTTTTCGACGCTACCGTTGGGCAGAATTAGGACTCCTCATCATTCCCTTTATGATCCTACTGCTTGAGATGTCTCAGTTACTTCTCGCGAATACAGACCAGACCTCATCGCTCAGCACAAGAAATCTCCCAACCATACAAGGACTCATTCCCGCGCTTGGTCTCATCGGCGCGTTGTTGGTCGCGAATATCATTATGAGTGTGTTCTTCCGTAAGGCCGACCAAGTACTATTGCCACTCGTTGGTCTGCTGAGCGGCATTGGCGTCCTCATGGCAACGCGTCTTGGCCCCGATTTGAATCCACCCGATCCTGCTGAAGGCTCTAAACAGCTTCTGTGGGTCGTTCTCGGTATTAGTGTGTGCCTCATCACGCTTTTCATCTTACGCAATATGAATTGGCTCTCTCGCTACAAATATACTTACGCCTTTCTGGGTGTCGTCCTTGTCGGATTGACCATTGCGAACACCTTGAAAGGCGGCTTGCATGCTCTAAATGCTCCTGGTCACGATCAGTTGGGTTTCGGACCATTTGCGTTGCAACCATCCGAACTCTTGAAGATTTGTATTGTCATCTTTTTCGCCGCGTATCTCAGTGAAAACCGTGATATCCTGGCAGAGGGTAGTCTGAAGTTTGGACCATTTCGCCTTCCACCCTTTAAACAGCTTGGACCACTAGCACTCATGCTAGGCATAGCTCTGTTGCTCTTTTTTCTCATCCGCGAATTTGGGTTGGCACTGCTTATTTATGGTATTTTCCTCTCCATGCTCTATCTAGGTAGTGGGAAGATATCGTATGTTGCGACAGCATTGTTAATCTTCGTTGTGCTTGGATTGGTGGGCTATAGATTGTTTAGTTATATCCGCGAACGATTTTTAGTGTTGAGCATCAACGTGACAACGTGGAATGCGAGAAGCGATGATATTTACTTTAATCATTTTGGTCAACAGGTTGTGCAGGGACTCATCGCACTCTCTAGTGGGGGCATTCTAGGTGCAGGACTTGGACTTGGACATCCAGCCGGAAAGTTCTTCGTACCCGTTGTACAATCCGATATGATATTCACTGCGCTGGGCGAAGAATTGGGTTTAGCAGGACTCTTCGCCATTATCGCCATTTACTTGCTTATCATTTATCGAGGTTTCCGCATCGCAATCGAGGCAGCCGATACGTTCAATCAGCTTCTTGCGGCAGGACTCACCTCAATCTTTGCGATTCAAACATTCATCATCATCGCTGGGAATATGAAGTTTTTCCCATTGACTGGTATCCCACTCCCATTCTTAAGTTATGGTGGTAGTTCAGTTTTAGCGAACTACATCATTGTTGGTATGCTGTTGCGCATCTCATATAATACAGCAGTTGAGCGCGATGGTGGTGTCTAATTCCCTTGCCTATCTAAAGAACAGGTGTTATACTACACAAATAGTACGGTTATGGCTGAGTATGACACCAAGAAGTTGGACGGAACATGGGTCAATATCGACAATGGTTGCACTATCGGCACGTTGACCAGCAACTACAATCACAAAAGGAACAACTGATACTAGCATTAACGCGCCTTCGGGAACACATCAATGAGTTAGATGTTCATCCGCTTGCCACAGACAATCGTATTGTACAAGCCTTAATGCTCTATACGAAAACACTCTCTATGCCTCTGGAAACTGTGGACGCGGAACAGCCGATTGAAAATGGACAACAGCCCGAAATTGTCTCGCAAGCACTATTTGACCATAGTCGTCTACCCAATCTTGAGCAGCTACACGGAAAAGACATTCACGAAACAATCTTGTCCAAACGGCCCACAAATGCATATGCGCCACTCCCGCCAATTCCGCACGTAATTGGCCTTGTTCCAGAGGATACCAACACGTTTGATGATTATGGACCAACAGAGCCACAAGTCGCGCTTCCATGGTGGCTTCAGAAGGCCGCGCTTTCAGCCACACAAAGCCAATCACTCGACGCACAAAGTGTCCGCACGAATCGCCTGGTACAACGCTGGCTAGAACGCTGGGGCCGCCAGGAAGAGCAGACGCAACAAGCGAAGAACGCAAACGGGCAACAACATCCTCCTCCTATACAGCAAGAGAGACAACAATCATGAGTGTTGCCGACAATGCGAATACACTCCCTGCACCACACGCGGAACAGCTTGCTTCCCTCTTCTCACAACTGGATGCACAGCAGGTTGAGATATTCTATAAGAGTTATCAGCTCTGGCAACTCGAACAACAGAGTGTCACGCTACAAGAACAACTTGTCATGCTTGAGCAACAGAGTGTTGATAACGACGTGCTTATGCAACTGACGCAACCTTCGCCTATCGCACTCGCAACCCTCACGCGTCTACAATCTTATGGTGTTGACGATGTTGACCTGCTCGATAGTATGCTAGAGCGTGGTGATACGTGGCTCGATCACACACTACAGCTCCTTGAACAGTGCGAACGACTCGACGTTATTCACGGCAACTATACGGAGTGGTGTCGGCACGCCCTCGAAGGAGCTTATGAGTGGCTCGATTCCATGCCTGAAAACGAGATAGCACAACCTGTCCATTTGCAAGTGATGCAAGCAGAAATAAGCGATGATACGACAGAAGCATTATTGCTCCAAAAGTTAATGAGCGAAGACGAAACGGTAAAGGTTCCAGCTATCAAACCTATTCCTACATCGACGGAACCTGTAGGGACCGATTCATCGCGTCCTTCATTGATACATAACGCGTATGAGGAACCTGAACCTGTAGGGACCGATTTATCACGTCCTTCGTCAACACCCGACACGTATGAGGAACCCGAACCTGTAGGGACCGATTCATCGCGTCCTTCTGGCGTCTCGATAACCGACGAAGGACGTGATAAATCGGTCCCTACAACATCACCACAGGTTCAGGAAGATATACCTGTCCCTGCGGCTCCTGCACACGAAACCCCGCCCGAAGAGAGACAACAAAAATCGCCAAAACATGGATTGGTATCGCGTATTCTGGCGAGGGTCTGGCAAACATAAAGCGATTAGTGTTGTGGCGGCACTCCCACTCCTGGCATAGGGACCACTGGCATCTGCGTTTGTACGACGGGTTGAGTAGGCGTTATGGTAGCTAGATGTTGCTCAAGTTCGCTCACCCGTTTACGTAAACGCTTCTTCTCATTCCTATCACGCAATGCCGAAAGTGCTGACACGATATAGAGCAGTAAGGCACCTAGGATGAATGCAATCAGTACGACTAATCCTAATGGAAGGTTGGGGGATTGCCATGCAAATACAGCGAACTGTACTTGCGTTGTTATATTCTCTATTGTCAATACAACCAACGCGCTTCCAGCGAGCGCGAAAATGAATAATACAAGGTAAAACATAGTAGTTGTCTCCTCACCGCTTAAGCAAGATAATATATGCTATTGCATTACACAGTGCTTTCTTTAGAATACGTTAGACAGAACCATATCATATACAACGCTTTCTCAAATTCATTTATGATACTTGACCGAAAAATTGACGCCACAAAAGAATAGGCATATACTAGACGCATGTTCTACGGAGGCCAGCACGGTGTTATTTGAAGAATACGCAAAAGCAAATCCTGTTCACAGTCCGGTACGTACACAATATTTAGAGATCAAACAGCAAAATCCTGATGCTATTCTCTTCTTTCGCATGGGTGATTTTTATGAGATGTTCGATGAGGATGCCGAGATTGTCGCACGCGAACTAGAGATTGCCCTGACACGTCGTGACTTTGGACGTGGCGAGAAATCTCCGATGGCTGGTATTCCACATCATGCCGCCGATAGCTATATCGCGCGTCTCGTCGGCAAAGGCTATCGTGTCGCGGTCTGTGAACAAACGAGCGACCCTGCACTTTCCAAAGGGCTGGTGGACCG
>CAXTWV010000141.1:0-4010 GCA_964248005.1 uncultured Ktedonobacteraceae bacterium
AACAATTAAGTTTCTTTGGCTTCTTTGAAATTCTCTTCTTTATTGTTGTGCTTGCACTTGGTTTAGTATACGCATGGCGTAAAGGAGTTGCACGATGGATTTAGTCCCACGTTCAGCAAATATTCCTAGCGCAACAACAGGGTATCGCGATTCAAATGCCGCACTCGCACGTGATCTTGCTCCGATTGCACAGATTACAGGCAAGGCTCTCACACCCAAAACCTTAAAGGGTGACTATCTAGCACTGGACATCGACCGAGAAAATCTCGTCGCGGTTTCCCGTTTCTTGCGCGATCAGCTAGGCTTTGACTTGCTCGTATGTATCTCTGGTGTTGATATGCTCGACCACCTGGAAACGGTGTATCATTTGCGCTCAATCGGGCGTAACCAGTTGCTACAACTAAAAGTTCGCATCGACTCCGAAAAACCAGAGGTTGATAGTATCGTCTCGGTCTGGCCCACCGCGAATTGGCTAGAGCGTGAAACCTACGATATGTATGGTATCCGTTTCACAGGACATCCTGATCTGCGCCGTATGCTCTTGGACGATGACTTTGAAGGCTATCCTCTGCTCAAAAACTTTCATCAGGTACCATTGACCGTCAAGCCACGTGCTACGACACAGGTAGACCCAAACATGGCGGTTGCCGGAAAGTTTCAGCAACAGCGTGTCGAGCATGTTGTACAGAAAAAACTCGGACAGGGGCAGGAAGAGCGGCTTCATCCCGGTACACCAACCTTCGGGCATACGGGTGAAGAGCAACAAAGGCCAGCAAATCAGAATGAGTCAAATCCAGCTGGTCAATCTACTACAAACACACCTGCTGACGCAGGAAAAGACACAAAGGATAAGAGCGGTATACGTACTGCGAACGAGCAAATTTAATGTCCAAGACAAGAGCACGCAAACGTCCCACGGCTCAAAAGAGTGCGGTACAGGATACAAGGCAGATACAGCAAGATAGTACTAGATCAACGTCTCGTAGAAATACTGGACGAGGTTCCGCTGTTGCATCGCGTATGGATGCGGCACAAGGAATAGTGATGCCTGCGTTTGTCGCATTAGGGTGTTGGGGATTAGCAATATCATTTTTGTTCTTTTTCCCCGACCCAAATCATGTTTTGTATGGTGGCATGGCAGCAGCAATGGGACTGATCTGGTCGATTATGGTTGGACTACGCATCTCTCGTGTCGTGCGTATGAACCGTGAAGGACGTATATACAAATAATACTTCGTATACGTGTTACCAGTAATGAGCATTCATTGTGTATAGTAATGTGAACTGAAGCACACAATAGAGGAATGAGATGGCTACAGAATCAGACACAGGCTTACGAGCTGGAAATACTTTCGATGAGCCTGAAGGTATAAAATCACAAGAGATGCTGCTCAATATGGGACCGCAGCACCCTAGCACACACGGTGTGTTGCGTCTCGTGTTATCGCTTGAAGGCGAAACCGTCACTGACTGCACACCTGTCATTGGCTATCTTCATCGTGGTATCGAAAAAATCTTGGAAAATCGCCCAATTATGGGTGGTATTCGCTATATGGACAATGCCGACTATCTCTCTCCTATGCTCAACGAAATCGCCTACGCAGGTGCGGTTGAGCAAGAGATGGGTATAGAGGCTCCTCGACGCGCACAGTATATTCGCTTGCTTGTCGGCGAGATGCAGCGTATCGCCAGTCACCTTGTCGCGGTTGGAACCTATCTACTCGATCTGGGCGCATTCACGCCAGTTATCTATGCATTTCGTGACCGAGAAGGCATCATGGGACTCTTCGAGGCACTTGCTGGTAGCCGCTTCAATGTTAACTATCAGCGCATCGGTGGTGTCCTACACGACTTCCCGAAAGACTGGTTGAAAGAGTGTTCAGCGTTTCTCGATCAATTAGAGAAAAACATGGTCGAGTTCAAACAACTCGTTACAGGCAACGAAATCTTTATGTCGCGCACGCAAGGCGTTGGCTATATTGACCAGCAACAAGCTATTGCCTATGGGTTAACAGGACCGATGTTACGCGGGAGTGGTGTCAATTGGGATACGCGTGTAAATCGTCCCTATATGGCATATCGCGAGGTTCCCGTCAACGTGCAAGTGCGGCAAGAAGGCGATTGTTTCGCACGTTATCAGGTGAAGATGCAAGAAATTGATGAAAGCATTCGCCTCTGTCGTGTTGCTATAGACAAGATGCCCGGCGGTCCAATTGGCGTGCGTACTCCTATTGCATTACGCCCTCAGCGTGGTGAAACTTACTTTGCCATCGAGAGCAGTAAAGGCGAACTAGGTGTATACTTCATCAGCGATGGGAGCGAGTATCCATGGCGAGCAAAACTGCGTGGGCCGTCGTTTGTCAATTTACAGATATTGCCAGAGTTGCTGCGCGGCCACAAAATGGGCGACGTTGTAGCAATTATCGGAAGTTTAGACCTTGTTCTAGGTGAAGTCGATAGATAAATTGAGCATCAATTTATGAACAGGTATACATCCTATACCTGTTCTCATTTCTCTCTTTTGGAGTTATCCATGCATACAATCTTAATTGCGGATGACATAGGGACACAATTACTACACGGCATCTTTTCTTTTGATTTTTTGCAGTTTATTGTGGCCCTAGCATCTATCTTCGGTTTTGTCTTGACCAGTGCCGCCCTTCTCGTTTTTGCCGAACGGAAGATTATGGCATGGATGCAAGACCGCTTTGGACCATATCATACCGGCCCTCACGGGCTTTTACAGTCGGTTGCTGACGTTGGTAAGTTGCTGCTCAAAGAAGACATCCACGGCGCGACAACTGATAAAGCCGTCTTCTTACTAGCACCCTCTGTATTCATCGCCCCTGTGATTGCCGCATTTGCCGTATTACCGCTGTCTCCCTATGTTGGCTTACCAGGGACAGCCCTCGCGACTGGCTTAATTTATCTCGTCGCGATGAGTTCTATTGATGTAATTGCTGTGATTATGGCTGGTTGGGGTTCTAATAGCAAATACGCACTTATGGGCGGTCTGCGTGCGGCGGCACAAATGATCTCATATGAGCTACCACTTATTCTAGCTCTTATTGGTGTCGTTATGTTCACAAGTATTCTCTCAAATAATAATGGTATTGGCACGATCTCTATCCGCGATATTATGAATTTCCAGAATGTCTGGCACAGAACAGGCATTCCCGTGCTGGATTTCATCTTTGATGGCTTTACTCCGTGGTCATGGTTCTTCCTGTTCCAGCCATTGATGCTCGTCATCTACTACGTCTGTGGATTGGCAGAGACAAACCGCCCTCCATTCGACTTCCCGGAAGCAGAGTCGGAGTTGGTCGCAGGCTACCTGACAGAATATAGCGGTATGCGCTGGGCTATGTTCTTCCTAGGTGAATATGGTAACATGACGATTGTCTCATCCATCACCACATTTCTTTTCCTAGGTGGATACGGTGGTCCCGGCGTCAACTATCTGACTGGCCTTCATAATGGCTGGTGGGGATTGCTAGGAAATATTCTCGCGCTTGGCTACTTTATCCTCAAAGTCTATGGAATGTGCTTCATCTTTATCTGGATTCGTAGTACGCTACCCCGTCTGCGCCCCGATCAGTTGATGCAATTCGCATGGTTAATTCTCATTCCATTTACATTAGGGAACATTGTAGTCACAGCACTACTCTACCTGATTATCAATGGGCTTGGCTTACCCACATGGGTCTTCCTTACGGTTGTAGCCGCGATCAACTGGGCTACACTATTCGGCTTTGTACAGCTAGTGACACGAGTAACGGTTTCCTCGGCACGTCGCGCACAATCGCCTTCTATCCGCGCACGACAACGCGCTGCCTCGGTTCCGTCAGCAGCATTACCATTGCGTGATGCTGTGCCAGCACGCGTTGCCCTACCACAAGGTGGGGGAAGTGCGGCAACAATAACAGCTGATAGAGAGTAGTATGTTTGTGAAAACGAAGTGGGGGGGGTAAGTGGGACCCCAAGAAAACAACACCAACAATTTAAAAAAA
>CAXTWV010000141.1:4020-11813 GCA_964248005.1 uncultured Ktedonobacteraceae bacterium
TTTTTTTCATAATTTTGTGTTTTTTATTTGGTGTTCAATTTATCACCTCCACTTCGTTTTCACAAACATACTAGATTTTTCACCCTATTTTTACCTCTTACCCTTGACTTTGACCATTAGCGAGTGCTAATATCCGAGTATACAAGTATGGTATTACATGACCCATTAAGATAAAAAGAAATGTACGGGGACGTTTCTGTATTTTCCCATTCACCACGTGTTCCACATTAGATAAGAGGTTTTTGCATGATTCAGGCATCTTCACATCGTATCGCGAGGCTCGCCTTTCGAGTATTTCTGGCGATAGCTGCGCTGATTGTCGTATCTGTATTTGTATGGCAAGGTATCACCGCCTCCGGTGCGCCTGATCCTACACTTCCACATACAGATACCAGAGCGGCTGTGATTAATACAGGAATACTGGTCTTTCGTGAAGGCTTGGAATGTATATTGGTCATTTCCGCGGTTGTCGCGAGTATGATGGGTTCTAACCAGAAGTATCGGCGTCCTATCGCGATTGGTGTCGCAGTTGGCTTTGTAGCAACGATAGCGACATGGTTTGTTGCCGTGGGTATTGTCAACGATCTCTCACAAAACATTTCAGCCCTGCAAGTACAAGCGGCTACGGGCTTGCTCGCTGTAGTTGTATTGCTCACAGTGATGAACTGGTTTTTCCACAAAATCTATTGGACAGGCTGGATTTCGCTACACAACCGTAAGAAGAAAGAACTGCTGAAAAGTAGTGCCAATCCAGCAGCTTCTGCCGCGAAGGTACTATGGGGACTCGCCCTGCTTGGCTTTACCTCGTTTTATCGTGAGGGTGTTGAGGTTGTGCTCTTTCTGCAAAGCTTCCGTTTGCGCATGGGTTCGACAGTTGTGCTGGAAGGCGTCATCGTAGGACTCATTCTCACAGGTCTCGTTGCTATCTTGAACTTTGTCGCCCATCGTCGTCTGCCTTATAAAAAGATGTTGGTTGTAACTGGCGTGATGCTTGGTGCCG
The DNA here is from genome assembly GCA_964248005.1 of uncultured Ktedonobacteraceae bacterium. Classification (GTDB taxonomy): domain Bacteria; phylum Chloroflexota; class Ktedonobacteria; order Ktedonobacterales; family Ktedonobacteraceae; genus JBBQVS01. Next base: position 5,021 of record CAXTWV010000141.1, read on the forward strand.
TGCTGCTCATCATGGTTGGTGAGCAAGGTCAAGAGATGCAACTCGCGCATTGGATTCCAACGACACCTATTCCACAGCTACAGTGGATTCCGTCCTGGATGGGTCTATGGTTCTCAGTATTCCCAACCATCGAAACACTAGGGTTACAAGCACTCGCCGCGATTGCTGTTATTGGCTCTTACTTCCTGGCCCGCTATCAGAGCGTCAGGGCACCTAAACGACGCAGTGAAACATCTGCAAAGGTTGGGGAGGAAGCACCGAGAGAAACTGCAAACGTCTAGCGAATTGTAGGGGTCTAATTCATTACACCCTCGTTCGGCCTCTCAAGCGGGACGAGGGTGTAATGAATTAGACCCCTACAGAGCGTTAGTTTAGCTACCTCAATATGTTGGTAAAAAATTCGCCAATTTTGCAACGAAATCCAGGCAGAAGTGTTGTCTCTAGCACATCGTTTTCTGTAAGTGTCCTGTCGAGCGTCAATACTGCGTTTTCGCGCAGGTACACTTCCATCCGACGCTCTTGCCAGTTCACGATCCAATACTCTTCGGCACCACGACGCGAATACAGCTTGCGTTTGGTTTCACGGTCTCGACGCCTATTTTCTGAACCAGGGGAGAGAATTTCAATGACCAGTTCGGGGCAGGAATGAAATTTCCCATCTACGTGCAACGCGGAGACGTAAAGCGCGTTACTAATCCAAACCACATCAGGCGCAACTGCGTTGTTAGGAGTAAAGATGATGCCAGGAGCCATGATGGTTAAACCTGAACGTATTTGGTCATTCCACATCTCTATTAAAGAAGCCATCCTTGAACATATAATCTGATGATAGATACCAGGATGTTCTGATACATAGAGTTCTCCATCAATAATTTCGTATCGACTCCCGTCGTCTGGTAAAAGCTCCACGTCTTCTACTGTCCAGCTTATTGTATCCATAGTTCTCTTCTCTCTGATGTAGCATCGACGTTTTCTACCTCTACGGCAGTACACCAATTATAACATATGGAGAAAGAACTACTACGTTCTTTCTCTATGTTCTGTTTGTCTAATCAGTCGCTGCATCAGCACCTACACCGTTCAGCTTTGGCAGCATATGTGGCGGTCCAAGTTGCTCTATAGTGTAGCCTTGTGGATATTCACGATGTTTGGCATGTTCGACATAGAGGTATGGTTTTATGCGCGGTGGGAAGAAACGCAGAGCGAATGCCCGTGTTTTGAGTATCATACTCAGCAGTAAACGTAAAATTTGTGGTGGTTGTGGAAAGCCAAAGGCATTGAGCATCTCATCATCAAGTAGAGCATAAACAACTGGTCTGAACAGCTTGCTCACAGATGCCGGTAAACCGAACCAACTTAGAAAGAAGTCACGCGTGGCCTCGCCAACATGCTTATTGCTCTCAGCATAACGAAAGTGATCGCGTTCGTATTGAATGTTGAACTGCTCGAACGCTTCATATGTGTTAGGAATATCTTTAATATTCATACGTCGCCCAATCTCACGCCAGAAATAGTAAGCGGCGAGTTTTTCATTCTCGCACATTTTGCGCCATCCGAAGCGTGCGTTCCAGCGAATCGGCTCACAGAGAAAGGTGGAAAGCACATACAGGTAATCGTCGTTAGCAATCGTGAAATGTTTGTGGATGCGGTTCATGCGCCTCAGGGCCGCACGCCCTCGTTCACTATCATAGCCGAAAGTCGATAGCTCAGCCATGATAAGTGAGGTATCATCATATCGCTTCTGTGGTCGATTGGCAAACTCACCCGTTGAGTTGAGCAAACCGGAAATACTTGGGACACAATAGGTACGATATGAAGCAACTTCAACTGAACGGATATGATCCCACGGAAACTCGTAGCAGCTCATTAACGCGTACATCTCTACATGATCTTTCTGTGGGTCGAGTCTCTGAATACGATGCAAAATGTCATATCGTCCCATGATGTATCCTTTGTGTGTCTTGTTGGAGTCAATGTACAACGTCCTTGTTGGCAGTCGGTTGCCAACAAGGACGTTATAGTCGTTTTTAGCAAAATAACCGAGATACAATAGAAGGCTCGGTGTAGCGTGGCTATCTCGGCGATTATCATCTTATATGACGCGATATACCGTGAACATGGGTAGGATATATCATGATATCTTGACATCTATTAGTCTCTATACACCACGTATTGCAAGGATTAGTGAGGTAAGCGCGATGCTGACAAGTGAGCCTGCTATGACCTGTCCTAGTGTATGACGGCGCAAGACGACACGAGACCAACATACTGCCGCAAGCAGTACAAAAACAGGAAGCACAATACTTCCATATAATGCCGTTAACAGGGTTGCGGCAGCGGCAAGCGAGGAGGCGTGAATACTAATTTTCCACCAGAGGGTCACAAACATCATCACAAAGCCGCTCACGATGGTGATGAGCAACAGCGTTTGTAAATTTTTGGGACCATGTGTAAAAAAGAGTGTTGCTAGCCCAAGTAGGGCGGAGGTGATGCCGAAGAGAAAAGGGCCAACGCGCTGTGAACGCATACTGACATCGGCATCAGTGAATTTTCCTGTCCGTACTCCGACGAGAATATAGACCGTTGGTCCAAAACTGAGAAAGAAGAGGATGAGAAGAGCATAGAGCAGTGCCGTAAGTACATTCTGAGCATGATAGAGCGCGACGAAAAAGACAAAGGGCAATGAGACGACTAAAGGCGAAAGGATATTGGAGACATAGCGAGCGACACGTACACGCTTGGTTTGTGGAATTCTCGCGGGTGATGGTTGCGATGGTACAGGCGTGGGGGCGAGTGGAGTATGCTCGTCAAAAGCAAGATTGTCAGACATATTTTTCCTTACAGCGATACATGATGAGCGACAACGGGGTAGCCTAACACTTTGCTAGCAATATTACTGAAAGCGTCTGCATTCCCACTACACCACACTTTGAGCGTACCGTTGTTCGTTTCAGCATCAGCAGGACGAACGAGAGACTCGGTATCGAGCACGGCATGGGTACGGCGTGCAACGGCGGCTCCGCTATCAATCACCAGCACATGTTTGCCAACAACATGTTCAATCGCTGAACGCATCGCCGGAAAATGTGTACAGCCAAGTACAAGTACATCAATATTCTTAGAGAGAAGGGGATGCAATACATGGTGCAATGTCTCCTCAACGACTGGTCCATCCAGTTCGCCATGCTCGACCAGTGTCACCAGTTCGGGACAGCCAACCGCGTAGACCTGCACACCCGCGGCAAAGTCTTCTATCAAATGGTGCAGATATGCAGCTTTCACGGCTTGATTCGTAGCGGCAACCCCAATACGCCCTCGCCTTGTCGCACGTGCGGCTGGCTTGACCGCAGGCACAACGCCCACAAATGGTATATCAAAGGCCGAACGCACTATGTTCAAGGCAGCCTGTGAAGCTGTATTACAGGCAATCACAATCAGCTTGACACCTTGCTGAACAAGAAAACGACATGCGTTCGTTGTTAATTCCGCGATTTCGGCATCACTGCGCACACCATAGGGACAATGCGCTGTATCACCAATGTAGATGTAATCCTCGTGTGGTAGTTCGTGCTGTAATGCCGAAAGAATAGTCAGGCCACCCGCACCAGAATCGAAAACACCAATGGAAGCCATCGCCCTCCCTACAATCTTCCGTTTCGCATCATCAAAGGTATGTACACTGCGCTCGGCATCACGTCCGGGATGCACCTCTGATGACGCCTCATCCAAGTTCCATTGTTGCATAGTTTTCTGTTTCTACTCCGCGCTACGAAATTCGTGTTGCTCACCAAACACACGACGCATAGTATCGCTGATCTCACCAAGCGTGGCATACGCCTCTACCGCCGCGATAATCAGTGGCATCACATTTTCGGTGCCAGCCGCGCCTTGTTCGAGAGCCTGCAATTTCTGTTGCACCAACGCATTATCGCGCTTCTGACGAAGGACCGCAATTTTTGCCGCTTGTCGCTTGCCCATCTCGATATCCATCTTCAGCAAGTCGGGGCGTACCTCTTGCTCAATCGTAAAACGATTGACGCCAACCACAATCGCGCGTTTCTCTTCCAACGCAAGCTGATAGTCATAGGCTGCCTGCTCGATCTCAGCTTGCATAAAGCCATGTTCAATCGCGTGGACGCTACCACCGAGCGCGTCAATCTTCTCGATATACTCCCACGCTTGCTTCTCAATCTCGTTCGTCAACGACTCAACATAATATGAGCCTGCCAGTGGATCAACGGTGTCAGCCGCGCCCGTTTCCAGCGCAAGTATTTGCTGTGTACGCAGTGCTACGCGTGCCGATTCTTCGGTGGGGAGCGAGAGTGCCTCGTCCTTCGAGTTAGTGTGCAGTGATTGCGTACCACCTAATACAGCCGCTAGCGCTTGATACGCAGTACGTACAATATTATTATCGGGCTGTTGCGCTGTGAGCGTAGAACCAGCAGTCTGCGTATGGAAGCGTAACATCATCGAGCGTGGGTCTTGCGCGGAAAAACGTTCCTTCATGATGTGCGCCCACATACGTCGCGCCGCACGAAACTTGGCGACCTCTTCAAAGAGATTGTTATGGCTATTAAAAAAGAAAGAGAGTTGACCCGCGAAACGATCCACATTGAGACCAGCATTGAGCGCGGCTTGTACATAGCTAATAGCGTTCGAGAGCGTGAATGCAACCTCTTGCACAGCCGTTGAACCTGCCTCGCGAATATGGTAGCCACTGATACTGATAGTGTTCCAGCGTGGCACCTGCTCACCACAGAAACGAAAAATGTCTGTGATGATACGCATCGAATGCTCTGGTGGATAAATGTAAGTGCCACGCGCAATATACTCTTTCAGGATATCATTTTGCACAGTTCCTGAAAGCTTGCGTGGTTCGATACCCTGTTTTTTGGCAACAGCAATATAGAGAGCCAGGAGAATACTCGCGGTGGCGTTGATGGTCATAGAGGTACTGATACGATCAAGTGGTAGACCATGTAGAAGTATCTCCATGTCTTCCAGGCTGGAGATTGAGACACCGACCTTGCCAACTTCTCCCTCCGCGAGAGGATGATCGGCATCATAGCCCATTTGTGTAGGAAGATCGAAAGCAACGGAGAGACCTGTGGTGCCCTGTGCCAGTAAATAGTGATAGCGTTTATTCGACTCTTCCGCCGTTGCGAAGCCTGCGTATTGGCGCATTGTCCACAAACGTGAGCGGTACATACTGGAGCGAATACCGCGTGTGAAGGGAAACTCGCCGGGGTAGCCTAGCTTCTCTTGCATATCGACATCGCGCAGGTCATCAGCGGTCGCGACATCTGGTACCTCGATATTTGAGCTTGTGACGAATTTTTCCTGGCGTTCTGGCGTCTTTTCTTGCGCGGCACGAGCAGTCGTCTCGCGCCACTCTGCGGCAGACTTGCTTATCTGCTGGTCCATGTAGTGTCTCCTTCTATGTATCTCACCAGAATTATAACATACTGCGAGTAGAAGGATTATTCGTTCGCAGTGATAATCACCAACACCTCGCCTTGATCGACGGTCTGTCCTTTATTGACGCGTATCTCTTTAATAACGCCAGCGATGGGTGAGGAGAGATCGTTCTCCATTTTCATTGCCTCAAGCACAATCACCGTTTGACCGGACTCGACTTTTGTCCCCTGCTCTAATGGCACCCCAACGACCAGACCGGGCATTGGAGCTTGTACCGTTGCCTCACCTGACGTAGCTGCTGATTTCGCCAAGCCAGCAAGCAGTTTCGCACGCTCATCCTCGACGTTGACCTCGAAACGCTGGCCCGCAACCTGTAGCTCGTAGGTCTCGCTGCCTTTCTGATCAGCTTTGGTGATGCGACGTGCAAATACCTCGTATGAATTGCCCTCGATAAGCAGGCTATAACGTCCACCCTCGCTCACAATACCCTTGCTATCCGCACTGAGGAGCGCGACCTGTTGCCAATCTATCGCGTGTGCGATGCCCTCTAGTGTTACGGATTGCAGTCCCTCTTCGCCTGTCTCGACACGATACGTTTGCTTGTTTACGGTTGTGATGTAAGCCATGTATTGATACCTCTTTGTATTATATGTTATACGGCATTATGCCACAATTTGCGGTCAGATGTGAATGGTGCATCCGGCAACTCCATAGGGAACGGACATTGCTTCGCTCGTCCGTGGGCGCAATGAATTGCTGCCCCTACCGTCTCCTGGCTACTTAGCGAATGCACAGGTGAAGCAGGTTTACAAAGTCTTTGTCGTTTCATAAACGGTGGTGACTTTTTTATGCTTCCACCGTCTAACTTACCTGTGTTTAGATGAATAAGCGTCTTTTTCATAATGCTTATATCTAGCCAAATACATATAAGTAGTATTTTAATCCATGACTCGAAAAAGAGAATGCTCATGCAACAACAGTTCGTACTGAATGACAAAAAGCTTCATCAGAAGAAAATAGAGACAATTCTAGTAGTCGAAGATGACAGTGGCATTGGTGAAATGGTGAAAGAGATCATTTCATCAGAAACTAATTATCTGACGCTCTCCGTTACAACAAGTCTTGAAGCTCTTCATCTTGTTGAACATATTAAACCAACACTCTTTCTTCTTGATTATCATCTTGCCACGATGACAGGTATTGAACTCTATGACATCCTTCATGCAACAAAAGGACTAGAACACATCCCAGCGATAGTCTTGACAGCGCAAGTATCCGAAAAGACGATGAACGATATAAAGCAACATCGGCTTGCCATCATTCAAAAGCCATTCGATGTTGATGAGTTTTTGCAAGTCCTTGAAAAAGCATTGAT